>CAZFXX010000070.1:0-4559 GCA_964522985.1 uncultured Desulfobacteraceae bacterium | reverse complement strand
AGTATTCGCGGTATACCGATTTCCGCCGGGGCGCCTACTGAGTTCTATGCGGGTGTGCTGGGAATGAAAACCGCTCTGGATGCCCTGCAGCGGGCCGGTAGACCGGGGCTCCCAATCTTTAACCTGCAACCGACAACAGCCGTTGCCGTAACCAATATCGCCGCCAGTGCACCTCAATTTGGAAGTCGTCTCACCGACGCATGGCTCTGCGGGAGCATCGCGGAAATGAAAATCAACTATGATACCCTGAACAAGGTGGCCTATCTGCACGCCTCGGGTGCCAATGTCGCAGCCGAATCCGGTCCCATGCTGGGCGGGTTTGCAGGCGGCCCGGAAGGCTTTGCCATTTTGTGCGCGGCATACCTGATCATGGGGCAACTGGTTCATAAGGGACACCTTCAGCTCAATTTCCCCATTCACTTCATGCACGCGTGCTCCAGCACCCGGGATGTGATCTGGGGTGTTTCCACTGCTATCCAGGCGTCAAGCCGGAACATAAAAGTGCCGGTGCTGTGGGGGCCTTACTGCGGCGCCGGACCCAACACCAAAATGTACATGTATGAGGCGGCCGCCATTTACCTGGCCTGGGTTACATCCGGTGCCCCCTGTGTCAACCAGCCCCATCCGGCCAAGGCCGTAAAAATAGACGGTATTACGCCCATGGAGTCCAGATTTTGTGTGGAAGCCGGAAAGGCGGCATCTCGGCTGACAAGGGAAAAAGCCAATGAGCTTGTGATCCAGCTGATACAGAAATATGAATCCGATATTCCGAATCCGCCGGAAGGCGACTGTTATTACGAGTGTTTCAACGCTGAAACCGGAAAGCCCAATGACGATTATGTGAAACTGGTTGATGACGTGACAGAGGAGCTTACTACCATGGGTATTCCATTTGCTTGATCTCTTGCTCATCGTTTTATTATAGTATAAGCAGGCATCGACACCATACATGCGACATAAAAGAATGAGGGAAAAAGAAAAATGACAAATCTCGGGAGCATAAAAATTAGGACATTGCGGGATGTTGCCTACGAGAGTATCAAACAATCCATCATGGAAAACGAATTGATGCCAGGGGCAACACTGACCATCACCAATCTTGCAGAGAAACTTGATATCAGCCCGACACCGGTGAGAGAAGCGGTTGTTCGCCTGTCAAATGAAGGCATACTGGACTATGAAGCCAACAAACGTATCAAGGTAAGCCGGATTGCAAGAGAAGATGTCTGTGAGGTCTATGAAGCCAGGCGATTGCTCGAACTTTACATCTCAAGAAAGCTTATATCGGCTATAACGAAAAACAAGGCGCTGGGGGAAAAACTAAAGGCGCTCAAGGTCGAAACTTGCATCCTGATGGAGACAAAACTGGGTGCTGAGCAATATGCTACCATTGATCTGAAACTTCATGAACTGTTTCTTGAGATGTTGGACAACGGTATTTTAAAGGAGCTTTTTTATGTCGTCGGTAACAAGTCCCTGAGGATTCGAACATTTGTAGAGGCCACCAGCAAGGATAAAAGCGTTTCCGGGGAAGCGCTTCAACCCAGCGCCCCGGAGCACCTTAGCATCATTGAAGCGCTTCTCAGCGGCAATGAAGAGCAGGTTGTGGATGCTGTAGATACGCATCTTACCAATAGTGAAAAACGCACGCTGGAATCGCTTGAGGATTATTTCAAGACCGTGTGAAACAACAATTATCAGATAAATTGCACCCTTTTTTGCAGATAAACCGTCGGCCTGATTCCCAATGGCCGCCCCGTTTGCAGTCTATATGAACAGATTGGAGGATATTATGGATAAGAAACAAATACTTGAGGACCTATCTCAGAAAGTGATGACAGGCGATACCGACGGAATACAGACGGTGTGCAAACAAGCCTTGGACAACGGTATAGATGCGTTGGATATTCTTGAAAACGGGATTTCAAAGGGAATGGATATTGTCGGAAAACGGTTTGAGACCGGCGAGGCGTTTTTGCCTGAACTGCTTTTAGCGGCGGACAGTTTCTCCAGCGCCATGGAAGTTTTGGAACCGGTCCTTAAAGCGGGTAAAAAAAATGTTGAAAAAATTGGCAAAGTTCTTCTGGCAACGGTAAAAGGCGATGTCCATAGTCTGGGCAAGGGTATTCTGGCCACCATTTTGGAAACCAACGGCTTTGAAGTAGTGGACCTCGGTGTGAATCAGGGCACTTTGAGTATCATAGAGGCGGCCGAGAAAAACAATGCAGATGTTATCGGTCTTTCGGCGGTGATGACCACCACCATGCCCTACCAGAAGGAACTGATCAGTACGCTTACGGAAATGGGCCTGCGGGACAAATTCGTTGTTCTTGTGGGCGGTGGACCGGTGAGTCAGAAATGGGCCGATGAGATCGGGGCTGACGGTTATGGTAAAACCGCCATGGATGCCGTATCCATAGCGGCCCGGCAGATTGAGGCCCGGAAAGTTGCCGCTTAACCATTTGCTAGGGGGAAAGAGGCAATGGAAAACGCAGAAACCATCGGAATCGTCGGCGGTGTCGGGCCCTATGCCGGGCTCGATTTAAATCGGAAAATTTTCGATGAGACCGTCGCCGGCTCGGACCAGGACCACCTGCCGGTGATGCTGGCCTCTCTTTCCGCCACCATCAATGACCGCACGCGGTATCTGCTTCAGGGCGATGTGGAAAATCCGGCCCAGGGGCTGTTCAATGTGCTGGCACGACTGGCCTCGACCGGTGCGACAGTGGCCGGTATACCCTGCAATACCGCCCATGCGGAAGCTATTTTTGGAAAAATTGAAAAAAAAATAAGGGCCAGCGGTTTAACCATAAAGCTTCTCAATATGATCACTGAAGTGATGGATTACATCCAGAACGCATTTCCACCCGATGCCCGGATCGGTGTCCTCAGCACCCTGGGCACCTATCAAACCGGGCTTTACGGGGTGTACATGGAAAAGGCCGGCATTTCGATGCTGCTGCCGGACGAAGAACAGGCCAAAGACATTCATGGGGCAATTTACGATCCCGGATACGGCATTAAGGCCCATTCGCATCCGGTAACGAAAGAGGCCCGGCAGAGGGTCGTGAGCGCTGTCCGGGCACTGGGTGAACGGGGCGCGACCGCTGTGATCCTGGGGTGCACGGAACTGCCCCTGGCACTGCCATCGGATTCGCTGGACAACATGGTGTTGATCGATCCGGCCACCATTCTTGCCCGTGCCCTGATTCGGGAAACCTATCCCGAAAAATTAAAACCGCTACTATGCTGAAATTTTAGCCCTATCAGTGAGGTTGATAATGATAACAGGTTACCCCATTTGGGATTTTAATACACAACAGCGGATTCATCTGGAAACGCTGAAGGTTCTTAAAAACGTGGGCGTTCGCGTGGTCTGTGATGAGGCCGTGGAAATATTTGACGGTGCGGGTGCAACGGTCTTAAAAGAAACCGCCGGGGCCATCGTCCGTTTTCCCGAACACCTGGTGGCAGATTGTCTTTCATGGGCACCCAAGGCCGTTATTTTTTTCGGCAGGGACCCGTCAAAAGACTTTGATACGACAAGTGGCAAAGTCGGGTTTTCCACTTTTGGTGAATGTGTGCAGATCGTTGATCCCTATTCAAGAGAGATCCGTCCAACAACCAAAGCGGACTCGGCGAATACCGGAAAAATTGTCGATTTTTTTGATGAGATGCCTGTTCTGGAAAGAGCGGTCTGCGCCACTGACCAGCCGCCGGAGACGCAACCCCTTCACAATCTCGAATCACTGCTGAAAAACACGGCAAAGCATATTATTATCGGTGCGGGTAATCGTGAAAACAGCAAAACCATGATCCAAATGGCTCAGATCGCTGCCGGGGGAAAAGCGGCATTCGGCCAACGGCCCATCATGACTTTTTCGGTGTGTCCGTCGAGCCCGTTGACCCTGACGGAACATACCTGTGATGTAATCATCGAGTCGGCCGAGGCCGGTGTCGGTCTCTGGCTTATATCCATGGTCCTTGCCGGTGGCACCGGGCCGGTGACCCTGGCCGGCACCATGGTGCAGCATAACGCTGAAATCCTCAGCGGCATCGTCCTTGCCCAGCTGGTTAAAAAGGGAACGCCCTGCACCTATTGCAGCAGTACCAGTATCATGTACCTGAAAAATGCCGCTACGGTCATGGGGGGGCCTGAATACGGGATGCTCGGGCGTGCGGCAGCCCAGATGGCAAAGTTTTACGGACTCCCCAGCGCCATTGCCACCGGTGTTTCGGAAAGTAAAACCCTGGATATCCAGTCTGCGTACGAAACGGCCATCAATTTTACCCAGGTGGCCCTGTCCCGGCCGCCCATCATCTACGGCATCGGCAGCATTGAAAGCGGGCTGACCTTCGACCTGGCAAAGGTGGTTCTGGACTGTGAGCATATCCGTCACCTGTTGATGGCCATCGACGGGATACCGGTGGATGAATATCAACTGGCATACGACCAGATCCGCGAAGTGGGTCCAGGCGGTAATTATCTGCTCCAGCAGCAGACACTGGACAACATGAGAAAACAGAGCGATGTTACCGTTTTTGACAGGAACTTTCGG
>CAZFXX010000069.1:0-11791 GCA_964522985.1 uncultured Desulfobacteraceae bacterium | reverse complement strand
TCAAAATTCGACGTTGGACGTTCGATGTTCGACGTTCATGGTCTTTTAGTTGTACTGATGCGTCTTTACCTACAGGATAGCCGTATGCAGGCACCAAGATTCCTTTTGACCCCTTCGAGGGGTCTTCATCAAACCACGTCCTCTGGGCGTGGTCGGTGATTATACAACAAAAACAGCTAATTATGTTTAACCAACTCGGCATGGGCCGCAGACACGATGGCATTGAAAATATCATTTGTTTCATATGATTGAAGATCTTCGGGAATGACATCCAGTAGTTGATGCACCTTTTGTTCGGCCTTTTGCCGGATATCCCATCGACCCTGATTTTCCCAGGCATCCCACATTTCGTCAAAACCGAGATCAGGAACAAACACCTCGTCGTTTCTCAGATGTCTCAGGGTATGCTCCTGAAGAAGGTAGGGCTGATCTTCAGATGCTGCTGCAATGACGTCTAGGGCCAGGGTGTCCTTATTGATTTTTACCCCGCGGCGCATCTTTCTGAGCACCCGCATGATTTCATTATCAATGACCAACTGCTCATATGAGGCAATCGTAAGACTGGCCAATCCGCCTAATCCGGAAATCATATCGGCTTTTGCCATCAGGGGCAACAGGCCGTTGGCCATTTTTTCATATCCGGTCTGGGTGTCGTGGGTACAGGAACTGCATGACAGCCCGTATACATCGGATACAAATCCATAATAATCGGCTATCTGCGCCGAATATGCCCCGGCCATACCCACATTTGGCAGTCCCCAGATGGAATTACCGGTTCGCATATTGACAAAAGCCAGTCGCGCACCATAAATAAGCGGCGCGGCCGGATTAATCCGGGATGCAATAGCCGTAAAGGCCAGCATGGAAGCATTTTGCTGGACCAACCCCCCGGCCATGGTCATGGGTGCGGTGAAGCCGACAAGGGGCGCGGGTAACATGACGGCCGGCAGACCGGCCGAGAGGATGACACGCATTATATCGGTGATACTGTGGGGAAAGTTCAGTGGGCTTTCCGGGGATATGCCCACCAATCCCTTGTACCCTTTCCGTGGATTATTATCTAGGCCGGCGGCAGCCTTGAAGAGTTCCACGATGTACCGGGCCTTTTCTCCGGATCCGGCCAGTATGAATAATGGCTTGCGGCTGTAGCGCAGCAAAATCTCGCACTGTTTGATTTCATTTATTTCCGTTGGAACATCGTCCAGAAACAGCATCGCGCAGTTGATATCGATCTGATCCAGGTTATTGATCAACTGCGTCATATTTATCAGGTCACGGGATAGGCCCAAACGACGATCACCGGTCTTGATATCCAGAACAAAGGGCATACCGCCGGTAGGGTGGGTGAGCGTACTGCCGGAGCCCACCTCAATCCCGATGCCTTGGGGGTAGGTGAGGGTGAATGAACGGCGAATACCGGCGCAAACCCTCTGAATAAAGTCCGGGGTGAATTTGACGCGTTCTTTTTCAATGACGCATCCGCTGCCATGAAGCTGTTCCCGCATGACGGGATCTTCCACCCTGACACCAACCCGGCTTAACACCTCCAGACTGGCCTCATGGATGCGGGCAATGGACTTTTCCGGCAACATGTTCAATTGCGGGGAAAGACTATCTTTTATCATATGGTTTGCCTTGTCAGATTATAAAACCATGTCTGCAAAGGATTTTGGATAATGGGTCAGCACTTCCACACCATGGGCGGTTACCACCACATCGTCTTCGATACGGATACCGCCCAGTTCGGGAATATATATGCCGGGTTCGATGGTAACCACCATTCCCTCAGCCAGCGGCGTCATGTTCTCACTGTGCATTGAAGGCCCTTCATGGATGCTCAGACCGATGCCGTGGCCGATGCGATGAATAAAATACTCGCCATAGCCGGCGCTGCCGATCACTTCCCTGGCGGCCAGATCGATCTCGGCCATGGGTACACCCGGCCGAACTTTGGCAATGGCCTCCTGCTGGGCATCCAGTACTATCCGGTAAATCTCTCTGAACTGCTGTTTGGGCGGGCCTGCAAAAAAAGTCCGGGTACAGTCGGACCAATAATGTTGATAACAAACGCCGAAATCGATGGTGACAGGATCACCTTCCTGCAAGGTCCGGTCACTTGCATAACCGTGGGGATCAGCCGATCCCGTGCCGAGCAGCACTTGAATTACGAAATTATCGATCAACACTTTCGGTATGGCCGCCATGGCCCGCATGATTTCAATGGTGATATTCTTCTCTGTCTGCCCGATGTGGATTTTGGCGGATATTCCTGCCAGAATTTCATCGCTGTATCGGGCGGCCATGCCAAGATATTGTAATTCCGTATCGTCTTTAATCAGCCGGATATCTGAAATAATACCGGTAATATCGGCTAGTACCGATATTGAGCGGTCGGCTTTGCGATTCAGACCGGTTATTATCTTTTCGGCAACGGCCAAAGATAATGAACGTTTCTCCACTCCCGGTAACCGGCATGGGCCCAAAAACGCAACCACCGGCAGGAGAGGATCGTCATGATCATCGTAAAATTTGACCTTGATCCCTGCATCTCTGGCCGCATCCCTTTCCAGACCGGGTAAAACAATCTGTGCCTGACCCGAGCGGGTATCCAGTAAAAAGGCGATAAACCGTTCGTAAGGCGTGATCTTTATGCCGGTGAAATACAGCAGATTGACTGAATCGCAGACCATCAGCATGTCAATACCGGCGGCAGCAACACGTTCCATCAAGCAATTGCGTCTATTTTCAAATAATTGAGGCATGCTTCCTCCTATTTTTTATCTATCTGTAAAACGTCATTATCCATCGTTCGTTTTATTCAACTCGCAGACCGCCTTTGATCACCATGGTGATATTTTGTGGATCGGCCAGCTTTTTTATATCTTCTATCGGATTGTTTTCAAGAACAAGGCAATCGGCGAACTTGCCTTTTTCCAGTGTGCCAACCTGCTGATCCATGTCGATGGCGGCGGCAGCGGTTTGGGTCGCGCTTTGCAGGGCCTCCATGGGTGTCATGAATCCATGTTTTGCATAGGCGATGATTTCATTGCTGTTTTTACCGTGATAGTTGAAATTGGTGCCGGCATCGGTGCCCATGGCGATTCTGACCCCGGCGGCGATGGCCTTGTGGAGAACTTCCCGCCCCTGTTGCTCGATGGATCTGCTTTTTTCCAGCATGAATTCCGGAACATCCTGGTTTTTATGGTTAATCCAGCATTCATGAACCACTCGTGTGGGCACCAGAAAGACGCCCTTATCCGCCATCATGGCGATGGCCTCGTCATCGGCCATGGTGCCGTGCTCAATGGTTCTCACCCCGGCGATTACGGCGTTTTTTATTCCTTGGGCGCCATGGGCGTGAGCCGCGGTGTGCTTGCCCAACTTAGCCCCCTCGTTCACCACGGCCCTGATTTCATCCACATCCAACTGGGGCGCGCCCGGCACGCCACCGGGGTTCATGACGGCTCCGGTGGCCATCACTTTGAGTAAGTCAGCGCCTTGTTTGAGCTGCTCCCGGGCGGCTTTACGACACTCCTGCGGGCCATCGGCCAGACGGTAAAAACCGGCGAAATATTCGGTGCCCGAACAGGTCATGGAAATGGCCCGACCGCTGGTCAGAATGCGGGGCCCTTTGATTAATCCATGCTCAATACCCGCCTTGATGGCAAAATCGATATAATTCACCGAACCCATGTTGCGGATGGTAGTAAATCCGGCCCGCAGGGTATCTTCCATCTCTCTGGCGGTCCTCAAGGTCCTGAGTTTATCTTCCACCAGATTTTCCTGGAAGGTATCGGCCATGCCGTGCAGGTCCATGTGGATGTGGGTATCAATCAGACCGGGCAGCAGATATTTTCCCTGAATATCGATCACTTCGGCTTCGGCCGGGACCAGAATTTCATCTTGTGCGCCCACGGCTTCAATAACATCTCCATTTATCAGTAATGCGGCTTGATCAATGGGCGCAGATCCCGTGCCGTTAATAAGGGTAGCGCCGGTCAGTACCTTATACATATGCATACCTCCTGCGGCGGATGATGGCCACCGCCTGTTTATCTGTTATTGGTATAGACTGTTTTCCCGCCGAGTACCGTTTCGAGTACCCGGATATTTTTTATTTTGCCGGGCACCGCCTTTAAAGGGTTCTCGGACAGAACCACGAAATCGGCCAGTTTGCCCGTTGTAATCGTACCCTTGATGTTTTCTTCAAAGCTGCACCAGGCGGCATGTGCGGTGTAAGCTCTAATTGCCGCCAGGGGCGATATTCTTTCCGATGCACCCAATATTTTGCCCTCTTTTGTGGTCCGGTTGACGGCGCAATGCATTGCAAAAAGAGGCGCCACCGGGGTTACCGGCAGGTCCGAATGAAGCGTGAACTTCAATCCGGCCTTAAGGGAGGTGTTCAACAAGCTCAGGGTTTCCGCCCGCCGCGGCCCCAAAAAGGTGGAAAGGTGGCGGTCGCCCCAATAATAGATATGATTGATGAAGTAACTGGGAATCACCCCCACTTGCTTCATTCTGTCGATGTGCTCCCTGGTGGCCAACTGGCAATGAATGATCATGTGTCGCAGGTCTTTGCCGGGATATCGTTGGTCCGCTTTTTCCAACGCCTGCAGGCAGGATTCGATGGCGCGGTCGCCGTTGGCGTGGATCGCCAGTTGCCGACCGGCCCGGTGATGTTTGTCTACCAAATCGTCCAATCCGGTCTGGGGATGAATCATCTCTCCTGTAAGTCCCGGATATTTATAATATGGCTCTGTCAGGGCGGCGGTGAGGGCCTGTATGGATCCATCCTGAAATAATTTAACGCTTCCCAGTTTCAGAAGGTTTGAGTTGAGCTTCGATTCTAAACCGGACTGGAGGATTTCCAGATAAAAATCATCCATCAAGGTGAGATATACCCTTAAATTCAGCCGATTTTCTTCCTTTAACGTCTGATAGGCTTGCAGAACCTCGGCGCCCTCGTGGTAATAACCGATGGACCCGTCATGGGTGCCGGTAATGCCGCAGGCGTGAAAGTATTTGATCGTTTCCGTAATAGCTTTTTTAAGTTCGGCAACATCATAAGGTGGCATTTGACCGGACACCAGCGTTTGTGCATCTTCACTCAACAGTCCCGTGGGCATACCGCGTGCGTCTTTGTATATCTCTCCACCGGACGGCGAAGGGGTTCCCGGACCGATCCTGGCCATTTCCAGGGCAGGGCTATTGGCAACCATCAGATGGCCGCTGATATGGTCGATGGACACCGGGTTGTCCGGCGCACATTCATCCAGGTCGATTCGGGTCAGGTGCCGTTTTTCATCGATCAAAGTATCGTCAAAGCCCCACCCCTTGATCCATTGTCCCGGTTCAAGGTCTTTCGCCTGTGCATGGATCCGATTTTTTACATTTTCGATACTTTTATTGAGGGGGGAGGAGCAATCGATCTGAAGCAAGGTCAGCGCATAGAGCGACAGGTGGGCGTGGGTTTCGATGAAACCGGGTGTGACTGTTTTGCCCGACAGATCAACGATGTCGGACTTATCATCAGCCAGCTTTAATAATTCGTTGTTGGAACCCACCGCCAGGAAACGGTCGCCGGTGACGGCCAGGGCCGAAGTGGCAGGGGTTTCGTGATCCAAGGTGATGATATCGCCGTTTATGAAAATCCGGTCCGCTCTCATGGGCTTGCTCCCAAAATATTGCACCACAATGTATTGCACCAACCGGTCGGCATTGATCCGCAACTCCGGCTAAAGGGGATAATGACAACTGATCCGATGTCCCGGCATAACCTCGGTGACCGGTGGCGCGTCAACGCGGCACCGATCTTGGACAAAGGGGCAGCGGGGATGAAATTCACACCCGCAGGGCCGGCTCATCAGGCTGGGGATTTCCCCTTGCAACTCGATCTGGTCCTTTGGTTTATCCGGATCAGGGTTCGGGTTGGCGGACAGCAACGCCTTGGTATAGGGGTGGTGAGGGTGGGAAAAAACTTCGTCCGTTTCTCCCTGTTCCACAAATCGGCCCAGATACATGATGGCCATGCGGTCGCTGACGTGGCGAACAATGGACAGGTTGTGGGTGATGATCAGAAAACTGATCTGCGTTTCATCCTGGAGCTTGGCCAACAGGTTTAGAATCTCACCCTGAACCGACACGTCCAGCCCGGCGGTGGGTTCATCGGCCACGATCAGTTTAGGAGACAGCGCCAAAGCGCGGGCCACCCCGACCCGGCGGGCCTGCCCGCCACTGAGCTGGTGGGGATAGCGGCCGGCAAAGGTTTCGGTCAGTCCCACCATCTCCAGCAGCCGCTTGGCTTCGGTTCTGACATCAATATTTTTAACCCGATGGATTTTGAACGGCTCGGTGATCAGAGATCGGACCGTGAGCCGGGGGCTCAAACAACCGACGGGGTCCTGAAACATCATGGCGATATCCCGATGAAAAGGCTTGAAGGCGCTGTTGGACAGGCCGCACAGCTCCTGCCCTTGAAAGTGTATGCTGCCCTCCCGGGGGGTGACCAGCCCGATGATCGAACGGGCCAGGGTTGTTTTGCCCGCCCCACTCTCTCCGACCAGGGCCACGGTCTCTCCCGTCCGGATATCCAGAGAGACGCCGCAAACCGCATCTATAAATGGGTCTTTGTCACGGTCTATCAAGGCCCGAATCTGGTTTTTGCTGCGAAACCGAATCAGAACATTTTTCGCCTGAAGCAGTGCGCTCACTTTGCACCTCCATCAGCCAACCGAAAACAGCTCGCCGTATGAGTAGGGCTGATGCGGGAACGGAGCGGTGAGGATGTTCGGCATTTTTCCAATCTTTTTGGGCAGCGGTTTTCGAAAATGCACCCGGAGGGAAGGTTGACCAGATCCGGTATATCACCGGGAATGGTCGGTAAGTTGCGGGTTTTCGCCTCTATTCGGGCCGGATCGCATTCAAGCAGCGCCTGAGTGTAGGGATGACCGGCCCGGTGGAAGATATCTCTCACATCACCTGCCTCGACCACTTCGCCGGCATACATCACCACCACCTGATCACACAACTCGGCGATCAGCCCCAAATGGTGGGACACGAACAGGATCGAGCAGCTGAGATCTTTTTGTAATTGGCGCAGACGGTGCACAATCTGCGCCTCCAGTGTGGCATCCAGGGCCGTAGTCGGCTCGTCGGCCAGCAGCAGGGCCGGTTTGGCCAACAGGGCCATGGCAATGGAGATTCGCTGCCGCATGCCGCCTGAAAAATGATGGGGGTAGCTTTTGAGCCGATGAGCGGCATCGGGTATGCCTACACGGTTCAGCATATCGGCGGCCCGTTTGCGTTTCTCTGATTTACTGATGGAGGACCGGAACTGAATATCGGTCATTTGGGTATCGATGGACAACACCGGGTTAAGTGACGTCATGGGGTCTTGAAAGACCATGGAGATTCGGTCACCGCGCAGGTCGCGTAACTGGGGGGAAGGCATCTTCAGGATGTCGTGACCTTCAAAGTTAACCTCACCGCCGGTAATTACCGCATTTTCAGCCATGAGGTTGAGTATGGAAAAAATGACCGTTGATTTCCCACAGCCGCTCTCACCCACCAGACCGACGATTTTTTCATTGGGTACGGTCAGCGTCACATCGCGCAGGGCCTTTAAGCGGCCGCGGTTGGTTGTAAATTCGACCGACAGATTGCGGATGTCCAGTACGCTGGCGTGGATTGGGCTCGTCATCTAAATGTCTTTCCTAAGTTTGGGATCGAAGATGTCCCGCAGCGATTCACCTAGAAAGGTAAAGCCTAAAGTGGTCAGAATGAGCGGAATTCCACCTGAGATAATCAACCAGGGGGTATTGCGGATAAAGGAGTATCCGTCATTTAAAATGCTTCCCCAACTTGGCGTGGGCGGTCGGACACCGACCCCCAGGAAGCTCAAACCCGCTTCAATGGTCACCACGGCCGGGATATCCATGGAAGCGATAATCAGCAACGGACCGATAATGTTGGGCAGCATGTGCACGGCTAGTATCCTGGGCATGCCGGCGCCCATGGATTGCTCGGCGAGGATGAATTCATTGTTCTTTATGGACTGGGTCTGGGCGCGGACGATACGTCCATAGACGGGAATGGTGGTAATAATCACCACCAGGATTACCGTCTCCATGCTGGGGCCGACCAGGGTCACGACGGCCAGGGCGAAGATGATCGTCGGAAAGGAGCGAATGGTATCAAAGAGCAAGATCATCAACCGGTCCACCCAGGGCGGCCCGTATCCGGCGATAAGGCCCAGAACAAGGCCGCAGCTCAAGGCCAGGGAGATGGACACCAAAGCCACCTTTAAGGCGATGCGGCCGCCCATGATGACCCTCGAAAAGACGTCCCGCCCCAATTGGTCGGTGCCCATGAAATGCGTCGGGGAGGGCGGTTCCAGACGGTGCAATACGTCCAGTGCGATGGGATCATAGGGGATGATCCAACTGGCCAGAGCAGCGCTCAAAACCATCAGCACTACCAGAATCAGACCGAAAAGGCCCAACGGATCCCGTGTAAAGCGGGATATGAGTGAAATGAATTTCGACCGCCTCACCCGCATGGTGAAATTATTTGTCGTGTCCATTACAAGTTTTCCCGCATACGAGGATCGAGAAGCGCGTTGGCGATATCAGCCAGCATGGTGCATAGCACAAAGATAATCGTCGTAATCAGGACACTACCCATGATGATGGGGTAGTTACGGGTTAAGACCGACTGGTAAATGAGTTTTCCGATGCCTGGACGGGCAAAGACGATTTCGGCAAAAACAGATGCCGAGAGCAGATACCCGACACCAACCCCCAGAAGGGCGATGGTCGGTAAAATGGCCAGCTTTAAAGCGTAGCGGAAAATAATGATCTTTTCGGGCAGCCCAAAGGCACGGACGGTGCGTATATGGTTTTCACCCAGAATTTCCAGCATGGATGCCCTGACCAGGCGTGCCAGATAACCCACCCAGCCCAGCCCGATGGCAAAGGCGGGTAGAATCAGGTGCTTGAGCTGATCCCATAGGTCGCCCTCCTCGCCGGCCCCGATGGCCGGCAGCCATTGGAGGTGGACGGCGAAAAGGAGAAGCCCGTAAAGCGCAATTACAAAAGAGGGGATGGCGATGGTTCCCACGGAAAAAACGCCCGTCAGCTTATCAATAAAACTGTTACGGTAAATAGCCGAATAACACCCCAGGGGGATGCCGAGAATGATCGCCCAGGAAATTCCCGCAATGATGAGAATAACGGTGTAGGGCAATTGTTCAAAAACGATTTTGGAAACCGGTCGATTGGTGAATACATCGATTCCCATATCACCCTTAAAAACATTGAAAACAAAATTGGCGATCTGGACGATGGCCGGTCTGTCAAGGCCCATCTCGGCGCGAAGGGCCTCCCGCATCTCCGGGGTTGACCGGGGACCCAGAATAACAGCGGTGGGATCGCCGGGCACCATCAGTATCATGCTGTAAAGCAAACTGATGGCGGTAATTACGATAACTGCTGCGAGGGCGGTTCTTTTTACCAGATAAATCCACATCTAACCAGTTCTCCGTGAGAAGTGGTGGCTGCGGAGCGCCTTGTATCGACAGCTCCGCAGGCTGTTTTAGACCCCATATACGGCAAGGGCATCAAGCTTTGCTGAAATTACGCAGCAAGGGAATCCCATCCGGGCGGAGCGTTGGTTTAATGATGTTACTGTAGGCCACAGGAATGACTTCATTGGTGATAAAAGTGATGCAACCGGATTCTTCAATCAGGTCCTGCATCTTGACGTACATAGTCGCCCGTTTCGCCTGGTCGGTTTCGCCAAGGGCCGCGGCATCAAGTTTGTCGTACTCTTTATTGCAAAAACGTTCCCAGTTCCAGATACCCACCTGGCTGCAAAGATGCCATCGGGTGTAATATGACGGATCAGGGAGCCCGGAAAAACGGTTTATGATCAATTGGATGTTTTTCCATCGATCGCTGTCTTTTTCGCTTCCGAGCACCCAGAAGGCGCCGCTGTCATGGATGTTGATCTGAACCCTGATCCCGGCCGGAGCAAGGACGGCCTGTATGACTTGAGCTATGGTGTTGTAGGTCGATTTGTTCAGGATGTCCAGCGTCAGGTCGATGCCGCCCGGATATCCAGCCTCGGTCAGAAGTTTTTTGGCGCCTATGTAGTCGGGTTTATCGGGAAGGGAAGATTTTTCCCGATGCCCCAACAGACCGGCTGGCACATTTCCGTTGGCCACTTCGGCGAACCCGAAATAGGCCGCGTCTACGATGGCCTTTCTGTCCATAGCCCGCTGGATGGCTTGGCGGACGCGGATGTCTTTGAGCTTTTCGTTGTCTTGGTTCATACCCATCCACAGCCAGTAAAGAGACGGAAATTTCTCGGTTTTACCACTTGGTGGGGGGTTTTCCATGTAGTTTTTGAGAGAGGAGATGCTCACCCGGGTGAAATCGACGTCACCCGCTTCAAAGGCCATTTCGGCGGTTTTCTCGTCGTCGATGGGGAAGATGTGGATTTCATCAAAGTAGGATTTGGGTCCTTTCCATACCGGATTTTTGGTCAGCACCGTTCGTTGACTGGGTTTCCATTCTTTGAGCATGTATGGGCCGTTGAAGCTCGGTGGATCATTGGCGTATTTGCCGCCGACCTTTTCAGTGGCCTTCATGGAGATAATGTTACCGCTCACATAGGGCAAAGTTGTCCACCAAACCGGCTGAAACGGTGTTTTGAACACGATCGTTCCGCTATATTTGCCGGTTACTTCGACCTTTTCAAGGGGACCCCAGTCATCGATGTTTGGGGATTTATTGGCCGGATCGGCAACTCGTTCGAAAGAATATTTCACATCCTCGGCAATCATTTCACCGAAATTGCCGGAGTGCATAATGCCCTCCCTGAGTTCGAACTTGATGTGAGTCGGGTCGACCTGTTGGATCGATTTGGCCGCTTGCAGTTCCCACTCCCATTTGCGGCCTGGCTTAAAGGCAATCAGCTTATTGTAGATGCAAGCATTGATGTTCTCTTCAGGAACCGCCAGGAAAAACGCCGGGTCAAGGCTTTTGATGTCCGAATAGTCCCTGATTTTCAGAATGCCGCCCTCGGCCGACCATGAAACCCCCGGCCGAACCATGGGCCAGATGCCGGCAGCGGCAGTGGCCACTGAAAGCTTTATGAAACTGCGACGATCCAATGAATACCTTGATGCGTTCATCTCTTTTTTCGACATACGTTCGCCTCCTAGTTTTGTCGGACTTTAAATATGATAAGTTTGAAGCCTTCTTCCCTTCCCCGTGACTACACCGTTTTAAATATTTTTCAGAACAGTATCGTTCTGCTCCAGCATCATTATAGATTTCATCGGGACGCATCTCGTTGGAGAGGATGGATTTTAAGATGGCGTCATAGATTAGTTTTGAAAGAGTTGCGGGCTGATCGAGTGATTTCAGCGTAGGCATTTACATCTTCCCCTCTTGATTGGATATAATCCATTACACACTACATGCGTTGGGTCAAGTTTTTTTTAAAAAAAACTTGCCTACAGCATCCCAACTCCTTGAATATTCGTATCATTGATCAATTTACGGAACGGTTTCGTCGAATTTCAAGAATAATTGTCGCTTGACAAGCTTGTTTAAAAACTATTTGTTGAAACTTATTGTTGGTTTTCTTAAATAAAAGGCCGGAATGAGTGGAATCTGCGCACATCCATTTTCCTGGAGCCCATGTCTCCATGAACATAACTGTTAGAAAATAATCTTTTCATGAAAAGGGCGGATCTTATAATGCCGTGGAAAAAACCAACCGCCGG
>CAZFXX010000068.1:0-11830 GCA_964522985.1 uncultured Desulfobacteraceae bacterium | reverse complement strand
GTGTCAGAGAGTTTCGATCACTTCTTTTTTTTCGTGCCCTGCCCTTTCCCTTTTACTTTCTGGCTGTTTTTATCATGATAAGCATAAAGGTCCTGTTCATTTTTCAATGTATGGAATGCCTCTGATCCGGGTTTGATACCCAGGCACTTCGCGATGACGCCCCTTTTTGATTCAGCGGAAATTGATGGATAATTTCGCGGCTTGACAATGGAGTCGAATTCCGATATTTAATTTTCTACGATTTTTATGTCTTTGTAAAAATTTACTTCAATTTTAGGTAAAAAATATGTTTGGTGTTGAAGCTGTACCGACCCATAAAATTAAATCAATCATTTTAAGGCAAAGGAATAATCAATGACACCCCAAAATACATTCTGCAACTCCCTTACCCGGAAAACACCCAGAACCAAAATTGTAGCAGATGCTGATCTGCCCAGAATACACGAGGCTTCAATCAAACTTTTGGAAGAAACCGGTATCATATTCGAACACGAAGAAGTGCTGGATATTTTTAAACAACACGGCGCCAGGGTAGACGGAAAAACCGTATTTCTACCGAGAAAAATGGTTGAACTTGCCATGGAACAGACGCCGTCCATTTACCTGCACAGTGCTCGAAACCAGGACCAATCGGTGACCATTGGTGACGGGATGGCGCCGCATCCCAACGTGGGGTGCGTATTTTGTGAAGACATGGATTCCGGCAGGCGGCGTGGGACCCTGGCCGATTTTACTAATTTCCAAAAATTATCCCAGGCCAGTGACATGGTAAAACTGACAGGAGCTACCCCGGTTGCCCCCAATGACATACCAGCTTCGGAGCAGGCGCTATACATGCTGTACGAGACTATCAAACACACGGACAAGCCCCTGATCGGGAGCTGTGTCGTGGCCAAAAAGGCCCGGCAGTCGATAGAGATGGTTGAAATGGTTTTTGGTTCGACCTACCTGGAAAATAATTATTGTATCGGTGTCAGCACAAACCCGTTGAGTCCTTTCATGTATGCCACCGAGACCCTGGACACCATTTTGGAATATGCCAGAAAGGGACAGCCGGTTTATATTCTGCCCTGTGCCATGGCCGGGGCCACAGCCCCCATAAGCCTCTTTGGCGCCATTGTTCAACAAAATACGGAAGCCATTGCCGGGATCACCCTGATACAGTTGATCAATCCTTCTTCTCCGGCTGTCTATTGTCCAGCATCCACTATGGCCGATATGCGCACCGCCATGTGTCTTTATGCACCGCCCGAGCAGTTTTTGATCAATTCCACCGGTCTCCAGATGGCCATCGACTATTATAAGGTCCCCACCCGGATCATGGCCGGTATGACCGATTCCATGTCGGTGGATGTGCAGGCAGGCTATGAAACCATGCAGAATATGCTGATGGGCATGCTGACCGGCGGGCATATGCTCGAACAGGTCTTTGGCGTCCTGGATTCGATCATGACCATCTCTTATGAAAAATTCATTATCGATGAGGAGTTGCTGAGCCGGGCAATTCGTATCTGTGACGGTGTGGACACATCAGACAGTATGATCTCTCTTGATGTGATGCAGGAAGTAGGCCCGGGCGGCACCTTTCTGACCCATGAAGATACACTTGCAAATTTCAGAACGCAATGGCTCCCGTCGGTTTCCTGGCGTGACTCTTACGAAAAATGGAACGAAAACGGCCGGGAAAGCGTCATGACCCGGGCCAATCGAAAATATAAGGAAATTCTTGCCGGATGCCCGGAAATGATGATCTCACCTGAACTTGATAAAGATCTTAAGGCTTTTTTAAAAAAAGCGGCAAATTCATAGTACCAGTGGTCAAAGCTGTTTTATCATTGCGCCGTTGCCACACAACCGTACCCCATTACACATCTGTAAAACCAAAAAAGCCGCAACCTCTTAAGATTGCGGCTAATTCTTTTTAATGGTGCCGAAGGCCGGACTTGAACCGGCACGGGCGTAGCCCACTACCCCCTCAAGATAGCGTGTCTACCAAGTTCCACCACTTCGGCACATGAGGTACTGCTCAAAAAGGACACACTAATCGGTTTTCGCCGGCTGTACCGGTTCTGCTTTTGGCGTGCTGCCGGTATCCTTCGCAGTCGCAGGCTGTTCGATCGGTGCCGGAGAATTCTTCATGATGGAAGTTCCGGTTTTCTGATGACTGGACGCGTAGGCTAGCACCAGACAGGTCAGCATAAAAACCACTGCCGCGACTGTTGTAGCCTTACTCAGCATCGTTGAAGCACCGCTGCTGCCAAACAGGGTCTGGCTGCTTCCGCCGCCAAAAGCGGCACCCATGTCCGCTCCCTTACCGGTCTGCAACAGAACGATAAGAATTAAAGCGATAGAAACAATGACGTGTATAATTATAAAAAATACTGACATAATATTTTTTTGCTAAACGGTCGGCCTATTGATAAAGGACAATTTCACTGAATACTTCCGCCTTGAGACTGGCGCCGCCGACAAGTGCACCATCAATATCCGGCATATTCATCAATTCTTTAATATTATCAGGTTTAACACTTCCCCCATACAGTATCCTGACCGATTCGGCAAGAGAATCTGAAAAATTTTCAGCAATCAGCGACCTGACAAATCCGTGAACCTCCTGAGCCTGCTCGGTCGTGGCGGTTTTGCCGGTACCAATAGCCCAGATCGGTTCATATGCAATAACCAGTTTCCCCAAATGGTCTGAAGAAAAGTCTTTTAAACCTATTTTTACCTGTTTGTCAAGCACAGAAAAAGTTTCTTTTGATTCTCTTTGTCCTTCAGTTTCACCGATGCAAAAAACGGGAATCAGATCGGCATTGATGGCGGCGTTGATCTTTTTATTGACGGTCTCATCTGTTTCACCAAAATACTGCCGCCTTTCGCTGTGCCCGATGATCACATAGCTGCAACCTGCCGACAACAGCATGGGCGCTGATATTTGGCCGGTAAAGGCGCCCTGGACCTCCCAGAAAAGATCTTGTGCTCCGAGTGCCACCTTGCTGCCCTTAATAGCTCCGGCCACAACCGAAAGTACTGTAAAAGGCGGCGCAATCATAACATCAACGTTGGCATTCGCGGTCAATTCGGCAAGGCGGGAGGCGGTATCGATTGCCTCAGGAGAGGTTTTGAACATTTTCCAGTTGCCGGCGATCAAAGGTTTTCTGTTTTCCATACGATTTCTCCATCCATTTATGCCTGCATATTTTTTATAGCGGGTTATTTAGAGGATTCCTCCCCCGACGATAGTTGGCTTATAACTGCTCCCCGATCATAGCGGCCAGGTCAATCATACGGGTTGAATAGCCGGTTTCGTTATCGTACCAGGAGAGCACCTTGACCATCTTGTCTATTGTATAGGTAGTCCCAGCGTCAACGATGGACGAGAGGGCCGAGCCATTAAAATCGGTGGAGACCAGCGGAGCCTCACAATACCCCAGAACGCCTGCCAGCAATCCTTCGGAAGCTTCCTTGAGCGCGGTGTTGACATCGGACACGGTCACCCCTGATTTTTCCAGCGTAGCCACTAAATCCACAATAGAAACATTGGGAGTGGGAACCCTGACGGAAAGGCCGTTGAGCTTGCCGGCCAGTTCGGGAAGTACCAGAGACACGGCCTTGGCAGCGCCGGTAGTTGTAGGAATCATGGAAAGGGCGGCAGCCCTTGCACGGCGGAGATCCTTGTGCGGAAAATCCAAAATCCGCTGATCACCGGTATACGCATGAATGGTGGTCATGAGCCCGCACCGGATACCGAAATTTTCCAGCAGCACCTTGGCCACCGGAGCCAGGCAATTGGTCGTACAGGAAGCATTGGAAATAATATGATGACTGCGCGGATCATACTGGCTTGAATTGACGCCCATGACAATGGTAATATCAGGATCCTTGGCAGGGGCGGAGATGATAACCTTACGGGCACCAGCGGAAAGATGTTTGGAGGCACTTTCAGCATCCCTGAATAGCCCGGTGCATTCAGCTACAATATCCACGCCAAACTCTTTCCACTTTAGAAGGGCCGGGTCTTTAACGGAGGTTATGGGAATGGACCGACCGTCCACTTCAATCGCGTCCTCTTTGGCTGATACACTTTCGGTCAGCTTACCATGGACACTGTCATAAGTTAATAGATGGGCCATGGTCACCGAATCCGTAAGATCGTTAATGGCAACCACTTCAACATCAGGATGCTTCATGGCGGCCCTGAAAACAACCCGCCCGATTCTTCCAAATCCATTTATGCCTATTTTAATACTCATAATACCTCCCAACCAAATTTGCGGCAATTACCTGCCTGTATTTGTTGCAACCGCGTTTCAATCGCTTTTGCTGTTTGTCGGCTGAAAAAAACCCAAAACCAAAATATTTTCTGCACCCATATCATTATCTCAGAGCGCAGTGTTATGTGCATATAATTCAGAATTATACAAACTATTTTTAAAAACATCTATAATAAAACAGTGTCCATTCAAAAATGAGGCCTTTTGTTCAATATCAAGGCGTGCACCAAAATAAGGGGAACACATATTTGATATTGCAGAAATTATTTTTGTGCATAACGATAAGGTTAGGCAAAAATACCATTTCTGGACGGGCACGATCTAACTCCGTTTATTGCCCTTTAATATACCACTGGCCATGGAAATGCTTTTTTTACCATAAACCTCCAGAGCTGCCGTCAGTTTACTCAGATCCATGTTGGACCGGGCGTTGACCGCCTTGATCAGAATCGGCAGATTAACTCCCGACAGAACTTCCACATGGCCTTCATCAAGAAAAGAATAGCTCAAATTGGAAGGTGTTCCGCCAAACATGTCGGTCAGAATGACTACACCCTGCTGCCGGTCGACATCTTTTATTCCCCGGGCAATTTTGTCGCGTAACTTTTCAGCGCTTTCATTTATATTGATGGAGATCGCCAGTGCCGCATCAAACTTTGTGGCAAGAATGAATTCAGCCGCATCAATCAATGCGTCTCCAAGCTTTTCATGGGTGACTACCAGTAAACCGATCATAAACTTTCCTATTATTTTAAATACAAATAGTAAGGACTCACGCAAAAACAGGTTTACATTTCAAGTGCTGATACATCCCGCCTGGCTTCGTTGCGAAAGCTTAAGAATATACCGAATATCCCTGCGCTTTCACGCCTTGCCGGCCGGGTGCCTCCCTCTTAAAAATTTGCGAACTTATTTTGCGCGAACCCTCAGATTGGGTTTTGAGTAATAAGGAATAAATTACCAGTTTTTTCCCTCGACACTCACTACTCATTATTTTTATTTGTTACCAAAATCTTTATTTTTCCCGTCAAGGCATAGCGGTTATCAAGATATTGAATCTTTTTATCCTGCCCCTTGATCGGCGACTAAAGATCGATATCTCTATGCATAATTCCGGTCTGATATCCGAATTTTTCCAAATAGTCATAAACTGCCGTTGCGATGGCTACGGAACGATGACGGCCCCCGGTACAACCGACGGCAATGGTAAGATAGGCTTTCCCCTCTTGTACATAAAGGGGAATCAGAAATCCAAGCATATCAAAGTAATATTTTAAAAACTTATGACAATCCGCATTTCTTAAAACAAATCTTCGGACGGCCGGATCTCTACCGTCCAGATCTCTAAGATCAGGCACAAAATAAGGGTTCGCAAGAAACCGTACATCCATCACAAGATTGGCATCCATCGGGATTCCGTATTTGAATCCAAAGGAAAGGATACCGATGCGCATAGTTGATTGATTCTTGTTTTTCCAGGCCAGATTTTGAATAAAGGCCTTCAGTTCATGCACATTAAAATGGGAGGTATCAATAATTCTGGCAGCGGCCGCTCTCAAATCGTGTAACAGATTATACTCATAACGAATCCCATCTAAAAGCGTTTTTTCGCCGGACAACGGATGCTGCCGGCGGGTCTCGCTGAAGCGCTTCATGAGAATCTCTTCAGCGGCTTCAAGATAGATGATTTCAAAATCGTATCCATCGGTCCTGATAGCGTCCAGAATCGATCGGTATTCCGTTAAAAATCCTTTTTCCCGCGAATCCATTACAAATGCGAATCCGGTAATTTTTGCATCGGTCTGAATGGGCAAACCGAGAAATGCAGGCAGAAGCGCAATGGGCATATTGTCAACGCAATAAAACCCTGAGTCCTCAAAAGCATCAAGGGCCGTACTTTTACCGGAACCGGCAGAGCCTGTAATTATAAATATTTTCAAATCACTCACATTAATTTTTTAGATTCAGAACTCTTCGTCTACCTCCTTTATAATAGAAAATATTTCATCGACGGCAACGGCACTTAGCAACCGCTGCTTAAACTCATCATTTTTAAGAATTCTTGAAATTTTTGCAAGCACTCTGAGATGAAGACCGGTTGAATTTTCAGGTGTGACAAGGAGAAAAAATAAATGTGTCGGCCGGCCGTCAATGGATTCAAAATCAACCCCCTTACGACTTAGACCAAACCCCAGACACAGGGATTTTAAATCTTTGAATTTACCATGTGGAATGCCGACACCTCCGCCAATCCCCGTACTGCCAAGGCGTTCGCGTTCAATTAAAACCTTGACAAAATCTGCCTTGTCCTGATTTGCAATACGCGCTACCGGGGTTGCCAGTTCATCAAGGACTCCTTTTTTATCCGTGGCCTTCAGGTTCACCAAAATCGCTTCTTTTTGCAGTGCATCTAGTATTTTCATATATATTTACAAGTTTGCTAAGGGGCAGTAGTTAGACGCCCTCGTTGTTGAACATTAAAACGGATGGGCTCTAAAAAAAATCAAAATTACACATATTACCTGTTTGGCTGAATTAATCCGTAATGACCATCTTTGCAGCGGTAAAGGACATTCACCTTATCGGTGCGGGCATCTGTAAACACAAGGAAATCATTGTTTACAAGATCCATCTGCATGACCGCCTCTTCAACATCCATGGGCTTATATTCAATGTTTTTAACTCTGATCTGGGTTACGACGTCATCATCTGGAGCTACTGTGACGCCAGTATCAAATTTTTTAGCCTTGCCTTTGGAGCCACTCCGACGCTCCCTGATCTTCTGTTTACTTTTTTTTATCTGTTTTTTAAGCTTGTCTAAAACCATATCAATGGCCGAATACATATTATCGGTTTCTTCCTTGCTGTTGATATTCAGCCGATCTCCGGAGATATTGATTTCAGCCTGATGTCTGAATTTTTCCACCGCAAGGACAACACTGGCTTCCGCCGGGTTGTCAAGGAACCTGTCAAATCGGTCGAGCTTATTACACACATATGATTTCAAATTTTCGGAGGGATCAAGATTTTTAAATGTTACAGCCGTCTGCATATACAACCTCCTTTTGTAACGAGTTTGTAAGAATTACCCCGGTCAAGTCGCTTGGAGAAAGCCTCAGCTTTCCATTTGCCCGAAGCCCGACGCCCATGCTCTCGCCTTTTAAAACTGCTTCCGCTTACTTGAGGACAGTAAACAAAGGATTTCCCGATACTTGGCAACTGTTCGTCTGGCAATATCAATATTGGAATCTTTCAATATTATTTCAATCTTTTTATCGCTGTACGGTTTTTTAGGGTTCTCTCCCGCAATAATCTGCCTGATTTTTTCCTGTACACTGGCCGACGCAATGGCATCCCCATGGATTCGCTTAATAGAACTATTGAAAAAATATTTCAATTCAAAAATTCCCTGCGGGGTAAAGGCGTATTTATTGGTTGTTACTCGACTGATGGTTGATTCATGCATTTCGATGTCATCAGCAACATCCCTGAGCACCATCGGTTTTAAATGAGTTACGCCATGTTCGAAAAAATCACGCTGAAAACGCAGTATGCTTTCCATAACTTTATAAATTGTTTTCTGACGTTGATGGATACTGCGAATCAGCCATGTTGCCGAACGAAATTTTTCTTGAATATATTCCCGTGTCTGCGCAGACACCTTCCGACCTTGTATAGCGGCCTGCCGATAAAAATTATTAATCCGCAATTTCGGCATGCCGTCATCATTGAGCATGATAACAAACTCACCATCCATCTTGTAAACATAGATATCCGGCGTGATATAAATCGGTTCCTCTTCGCTGAATTCCCTTCCCGGGCGGGGTTCCATACCTTTGATAACCGCAACAGCGGAAACAATCTCCTCGATGCTCACCTTCAGAGCCGAACTGATGGCCTTGTAATTTTTATTCTCAAGATGATTGAGATGATGATTGATAATATCGATAACCAGGCTGTCATCGATCTTGAAATGCCGGGCTTGAATCAGGAGGCATTCTTTTAAATCCCGGGCACAGATGCCGATGGGATCAAATGTCTGCACAAGCGCAAGAACCTCCGCAACCTTTTGAGGATCGATATGGTTCCGCTCCGCTATGCCTTCGACCGATGCATCCAGATATCCTTTTTCGTCCAGATTGCCGACAATGAGACTACCGATGGTTTCCTGCTCCCGGGTAGGATTGATCATGGCAAACTGCCAGAGAAGATGATCCCGGAGGGTTGTACGGCTGGCGAGAAAAGTTTCAAAACCAGGCCGATCTTTTTTTTCGGACTCGAAATGCGTTTTGCCGGCGGAACTATATTCATCCAGATAGTTGGACCAGTCTATTTCATCATGAAGCTTCTCGTCGATGGTAACTTCCTTTACTTCAGGCGAATCGACAGAATCACTTTTCTGGTCGGTGGTCTCAGCGGATTTTTCTTCAACAGCAGACTCTTGCATTTCTTCAAGAGCTGGATTTTCCTCTATTTCCTGGCGTATTACATCCACAAGCTCCAGGCGCGATAATTGCAGTAACTTAATCGCCATCTGCAACTGAGGGGTCATAATCAGTTGCTGGGTCAACTTCAGTTGTTGTCGTAATTCAAGAGCCATATTTAAAGTTTAAACTCATCTCCCAAGTATATTCTTCGGGCAATTTCGCTTACGGCTATTTTCTCAGGCGTACCGGATTCGATGATCTTACCATCACTTAATATATACGCCCTGTCGCAGGCTTCAAGGGTTTCTCTTACATTATGATCGGAGATCAGGACACCTATCCCACGATTTTTCAAATGCGCAATAATTTTTTTTATATCAATCACCGCCAAAGGATCAATCCCGGCAAAAGGCTCGTCCAGCAAAATAAATGACGGCCCGGTGGCCAGTGCACGTGTGATCTCCAGCCGGCGTCGCTCTCCACCGGATAAAACACCGGCCTTTTGATGGGCAAGATGCCCTATTCCCAGTTCATTCAAAAGCGAATCGGTCAATTCTTTCCTGCCGGATTTTTTACCCGGCAAAACCTCAAGGATCGCCATAATATTCTGCCTGACCGTCAGCTTCCTGAAGATGGATGTTTCCTGAGGCAGATATCCTAATCCTTTGCGGGCCCGCACATACATCGGATCATCCGTAATATCCGCCTTATCGAGAAATACACGGCCGCTGTCAGGTTTTATCATTCCCACGGTCATATAAAAAGTGGTGGTCTTGCCGGCCCCGTTGGGGCCCAGCAAACCAACCACACAACCACTTGGAACATTCAAATTTACAGAACGGACAACCGGGCGGTCATGATATTTTTTTACCAATCCATCTAATCGCAATGTCGTCATCGCATATATTCAGTGCCTGATCGAAAAATCAATTAAGACCCTTTCCGTTCGTAAAAAACAACGCCTTGACCTGATTTTCCGCACTGTTTTCCACCGTTATCCGTCCACTGGCCCGATCCAGGGTTATCTTGGAACCTGAAATGGAATTCTTACCGCTCTTGACCGTTGAATCAGATCCCGACAGGACAAGCAACCGGCTTGCATTTATGTAAGAAGCCTCACTGGTAGCCGCAATTATATCTCCTGTGTTTATTTTAACATGGCCACTGGCCGTTATTTTTTCCACTGCATCTTCACCCACACTCAACTTCCCGGAATTATTCCGGCTGCTCTTGAAATAGATCCTGATCAGGTCCGCCATAATGACGGTTTCTCCCTGAACGGCCTTGACATTGCCGCTGAATTCCGAATAGCTTTCCTTGACATCGGCATCCAGCCGGTCGGCGGTAATAACCAACTCCTGGTCGCCATCAACGTTTTTACCGACCGTCGGTAATGAACTTTCAGCAAATCCTGCAGCCGCCATCCCAAGACAGGTATAAGTAAATCCTAGCATAACAATCAAAAAAAACCAAGAATCGAATTTTTTAAAAAATACTGAGGCCATTAAAATTTCCTTTTACAGAACCGGACAGGCTTGTTCTTCTGGCATTTAAATCAAAAAAGAGCGCATTGGCCGTAATTTTCACCGACGGTCCCGTAATTTCAATTGGTCGATCAGATGAGATAACGCGTTTTTCATGCTTATACTCCAGTCTTTCGGTTTTAAGCTGGTACTTTTCATTGTTTAAAACCACGTCACCATATACTTCAATATCCCTGCTGGTGGTATAAAGTATCCCCTTCAGGGCTTTTAGGAAAAGCTGCTCACCGTTTTCCAAAAAAAAAACGATGGAAATATTATCTAAAACCGCCTCGTTTTTAAAATCACTGTAGTTTGCGGCATCCGCTTTCATGGTCCATTCGGTTATCCCGTTACGGGTCGCGGTTTGAGAGATTTTTTTTATAGATAAAGTACCCTCCTGGCCAATATTGACGGAAATGTCACCTGACCGATTCATGGCGCTTCGATACTTTACATAAATAACCATCAAAGAGCAGATAATCCCGACAACCATAAGGATTAATAACAGTTTGATTTTTTTTGCGTTACCACCTTGCTGAAACATTATTGTAAAAAATGGCCGACAATTTTATCCCAAAGCCCCTTAGCCTTGAGGATCGATTCACAAACTTCCCGCACGGCCCCGGCCCCTCCTTTTGCGGATGTTGTCAGGTGTGCATGTTCCAGCACGATTTCATGGGCATCGGCCACGGTTATGGCCAGTCCTACTTTTTTCATTAACGGCAGGTCCACAAGGTCATCACCCATAAAGGCAATTTCCCAGGAATTGACGCGCGTCTGTTGTAATACCGGTTCCAGTACACTGCCTTTTTCGATTATACCGTCAAAGATGAGACTGATTCCCAGGTTTTTGCACCGATGCAGAAGAACCCCGGATTTTCTACCGGTAACGATGCCGACTTTCACGCCTGCATCCATCAGCAGTCTCAGCCCCAGACCATCGTGGCAGTTAAATTGTTTAATCTCCTCACCGTGGTCGTTGTATATAATACCGCCATCGGTCATGATGCCGTCCACATCCAGCAGGAGCAACTTTATGCGTCTAAGCTTCTCAATAACCATAGACTTTGCTATAATATCTTTCCCGGCACTACCGCCGTGCGAATTGCGTCGAACTGTGCAAGCAGTTCGGCCAGGGAATCAAGGGGCAGGGAGTTCGGTCCATCACAAAGGGCCTTGTCCGGATCAGGATGGACTTCCATAAACAGACCGTCCACACCGACAGCAATAGCTGCTTTTGCAAGCACCGGGGCAAATTCACGCTGCCCGGAAGAACTGGTACCCGATCCTCCTGGCAACTGGATACTGTGAGTTGCATCAAAAATGACTGGCCAGCCCAGATCCTGCATGATCTTCAACCCCCGAAAATCCACCACAAGATTGTTATAACCAAACATTACGCCCCGTTCCGTCAACAAAATTCGGTTGCCGCCGGAAGACGTGGCCTTGTCCACCACATTGGCCATATCCCAGGGTGCCATAAACTGGCCCTTCTTGATATTCACGACCTTGCCGGTCCTGGCCACTGCCGCGATCAGGTCGGTCTGGCGGCATAAGAATGCAGGAATTTGAATGATATCAAGAACCTGGGATGCTTCAACAACTT
>CAZFXX010000067.1:0-11868 GCA_964522985.1 uncultured Desulfobacteraceae bacterium | reverse complement strand
TACCGGATCACGCTGAAATATTTCTTTTGCCGATGATTGCCGGTGGATAGAATGATTTGTCCCCTGGCACGATAGACAAAAAATCCGAAAGGGGCAAAGCGTGGCGGCCTGCGATATAAAATATTGCGGATCATGGGTATCAAAAAAAATATGCGTTATCACAAAAAAAATCATAAACAAAAAAACGGCACGCTATCGGTATTGTTTGAAACGATTTTAAATTTTATGTGAGGAATGGCGGTCTATGCCGACCGGAAAAAAAATTAATATCAACCAGTGCGGTCGAGAAATCACCGCTAAAGAGATCGCGGAAATCAAAGAAACGGTTGAATTATGCCGGCAGTTAAGTCGGCAGGAATTGGCACAGACAATAGCCGAAAATCTGCAATGGTATAGAGCTTCAGGAACAAACAAGGTGGATGCGGGCCTTAAACTGCTCAAGAGACTGGAACGTCAGGGGATTTTACAATTGCCTGACAAAAAGCCGGTATCCAAACGTGTCGTCAAAAAAAAGCCCCTCATAACCGAAGAAACAGTGCCACAACAGGAAATAAATGGAAAACTGGCAGATCTTGGGCCGGTCAGGCTGGAAATCGTTGCCGACAAAAAATCCGACGCATTATGGAAAGAATATATGGCCCGGTATCATTATCTGGGATACCACAAGCCTTTTGGATATACGCTTCGATATTTTATTGAAAGCGATCGGGGCCCACTGGGCTGCATATTGTTTTCCGGCGCAGCAAAAGCCATAGGGGCCAGAGACCGCTGGATCGGCTGGACACCGAAACAGCGGTTGCAGAATCAGGCCTGGGTAATTAACAATTCACGGTTTTTAATTTTCCCATGGGTGGTCGTCAAGAATCTTGCCAGCCATGTATTGGGAAAAATCAGCCGGCAAATTACAGATCACTGGCAAGAGCGCTGGGGCTATCGTCCAGTATTAATGGAGACGTTTGTTGATCCGGACCGTTATCAGGGCACCTGCTATAAAGCGGCCAACTGGCACTATGTGGGGATGACAACCGGCCAGGGTCTTGTGCGAAAAAACAAAACGTATACCACTCGTCCCAAAAAAATTTTCATAATACCACTGGCAAAAAATTATCGAAATCTGCTCTGTTCTGAAAAACTGGTCGGAAGGATACTATGAGAAAAATTACTCTCCGAGATAAGCCTCTCTGATCTTTGGATCCTTTATCAGTTTATCCGCTTTATCTTCCATGGTGATCGCACCTGTTTCAATAACATATCCTCTGTTGGCTGCCTGCAACGCAAGGTTGGCATTCTGTTCCACAAGCAGAACGGTTACATTGTCTTCCCTGTTGATTTTGGATATAATCTCGAAAATCTGCTGAACGATAATTGGCGCAAGCCCCAGAGAAGGCTCGTCTAAAAGAAGCAGTTTCGGTTTTGTCATCAATGCCCTGGCAATGGCCAGCATCTGCTGTTCCCCGCCGGAAAGCGTCCCGCCCTGTTGTTTCCTTCTTTCACCAAGGATTGGAAACAGGTCGTATGCCTGCCGTATGTCTTTACTTATCCGGTCCTTGTCATTCCGGTAAAAAGCGCCAAGGATCAGATTTTCTTTCACAGAAAGTCTGGGAAAAATCCGTCGTCCCTCAGGTACCTGGCACAGCCCCATGGTGGGCAATTTTTCCGCTGATACCTTGTTAATTAACTTGCCCTGATAATAGACGTCCCCTTTTTCGGCATGTACAATACCGCAGATGGTCATGAGGGTGGTGGATTTCCCGGCGCCGTTTGCGCCGATAATGGCCACGATTTCCCCAGGCATGACTTTAAGGGATACCCCTTTCAGGGCTTTAATAGACCCGTATCCGGAGTGGACCTCTTTCAATTCAAGCATCGGTTGCATTGTCATCCGTCTTTTATCCCTCCTTTTCTTCAGATCTGGTTCCCACGCGCTTGGCCGGTATCAAACCGGCGGGCCTGAAGAGCATCATGATAATCATGGTGGCACCAAAAATCAGCATTCGATAGGATTGAAATTCACGGAAAACTTCGGGCAGCGCAACCAGCGCGATAACACCCAGGATAATTCCGGGGATGGAGCCCATCCCGCCAAGAACAACCATACACAATACCATGGCTGATTCAAGGAAGGTAAAACTTTCAGGGCTGACAAATCTCATTCTTGCGGCAAAAAAGGCACCGGCAAGACCGGCAAATACCGCACCCATGGCATAGGCCAAAAGCTTATACCTAAACGTATTCACTCCCATAAGTCCGGCGGCGGTTTCATCTTCCCGTATGGATTCCCAGGCACGGCCCACCCTTGAAAAATTCAACCGCTGAACCCCGATGGCTGCCAAGATGGCCAGCGCGAGTGCAAAATAGTAAAAAAACTGAAGTTTTTTCACCCAGAAATGTTCAAAGGTAAATCCGTTTTCAAATACCGGGATAAAAATACCAATGGGTTTGACCCCGAGGATTCCGTTGGGGCCGTTGGTCAACGTCATCCAGTTATTGAGAATAATCCGGACAATCTCCCCGAAACCCAGGGTTACAATGGCCAGGTAATCCCCTCTCATGCGAAGGGTGGGATATCCCACTATACAACCGGCAACACAGGCAAACGTTGCTGACAGGGGCAGGCATACCCAGAAGGCCAGTCCGTAAACAGTATTAAACAAAGCATAAGTATAGGCGCCCACACCATAGAAGGCAATATAGCCAAGATCCAGCATACCGGCCAGGCCCACCACTACGTTTAATCCCAGGCCCAGGCAGATATAAAGCAGCACGCTAACGGCCACGTCAGTACCGTAGCGGCCTGCAAACTGGGGATAAAGCAATGCAAAAACCAGAATGGCAATAATCCAGATCCATGCGGGAAGGGCCGCGGTAACAGTTCTGATATTGCCCGTAACCCGGAAAACGGGTTCTGTAATAAATTTTAAGGCATCACTGGCCTTCATCACATAGATCATAAGACAGATAAAAGACCCTGATAGTATATAACTCCAGACCGTGAATGTAGTTTTAAAGGTCAGGGTACCGTCAGGATGAATACCCAGCATGGGCCAGAGCAGCCCGAGAAGCCACAATATACCGATGGTATATTGTTTCCAAACTTTCTTAAACTCTTGTATCATCGATATTCTCGCCCATAATTCCAGTTGGTTTAAAGTAAAGTACCGCTATCAATATGATAAATGCAAACACATCCTTGTACTCACCCGAGATATATCCTGCGCCGAATATTTCAACCATTCCGATAATCAGGCCCCCCAGCATGGCGCCGGTAATGTTTCCGATACCGCCAAGAACGGCCGCGGCAAATGCCTTGATACCCGGGACAAATCCCATATCGTACTTGACCGAACCATAATAAAGGCCATACATGATACCGGCGGAAGCGGCAAGGCCGGCACCGATGGCAAAGGTCAGGGAAATGATCCTGTTGCTACCGATGGCCACCAGCGCCGACATGGTCTTGTCCTGGGCCGTGGCCCGCATGGCCATACCGATTTTGGTCTTGAACACCAGAAGATTGAGCCCCACCAGCAGACAGGCGGTCAAAGATACGATCATGATCTGAAGATAGGAGATGGTTATCATGCCAAAATCAAAGCCGCCCTGGAACAGCTCACTGGGATAGACTTTGTCATACACCCCTTCGGTGAGCATCATGCCGTTGGAAAGAAAAATAGACATTCCAAGGGCAGACAAAAGGGCCGCCAGCCTGGATTCTTTCCGTAACGGTTTATAGGCGATTTTTTCAATACCAACGGCAAGATAGGCACAATAAGCCATGGAAAGCAGAAATGAAGCCGTCAGACAGATCACCGGGTTGGATTCCATATACCCGAGCCCGGCCAAATAAGCCAGGGCAATCGCACCGACATATCCACCGGCGGCAAAGAATTCACCATGGGCGAAATTGATAAGCTGGATAACACCGTAAACCATGGTATAGCCCAGTGCGATCAATGCATACATTCCGCCCAGGGTTAAACCGTTAATGAACTGTTGGATAAAATATTCCATTATATTTAATTTTTTTAATTTCTGAGTGTAGACAAAAAAATGCGGCCATTGCCAATGCTTTGGCCGCATCCTATTTTCAAAAAACTACTTGATCAGACCGTTCACCGGTTCCCAGTAGGGAACAAACTCACCGTTAACAACCTTAAATGCAATGTAAGAAGACCCTGAGTCTCCATTGGATTTGAATTTGATATGTTTTGCAACACCTTGATAATCCTGTTTCATCAGTTCGGCCTTGATTTTTGCAGGATCTGTAGAACCGGCAGCCTTGATGGCTTTTAAAAGAGAGGTTGCCGAATCATAGGCATAGGTTGAATAGGCGGCAATCTTGCCGTATTGGGGCACATATCTTTTTTCAAAGGCTTTGTATTCGGGCGTTGTAGGATCGGTAAACCCGTAGGTCAAATAAACACCTTCTGCGGCATCTTTTGCCAGCTCCATGAATTTAGGCTGAAAACAGGCATCCTGGGTAACGATCTGGGATTTTATGCCCAGACGTTTTGCCTGGAGTGTCATCATGGCGGCAGGGGAGTATCCCTGGAGAGACATATAAAGAATATCCGCATTTTCCCGTTTTGCCATGGTCAGAATCGCGGAAAAATCCTTGTCACCCTGGTTGACATGCTCATGGCCCAGAATTTTGATGCCTAATGCTTCACTGGCTTTTGCAACACCATCTGCAAGACCCTGGGAATAGGTTGTTTTGTCATCCACGATAAAAATGGTTTTAGCACCTAATGATTCTTTCATAAACTTGGCGGATGCAGGGGCCTGGGCATCATCCCTTCCACACATCCTGAACATGTAGGGAAGACCGCGGTCGGTTACTTTTTCATTGGTGGAGCCCGGGGTAATCATGGGGATGTTTTCTTCATCCAGTGTTTCAGACGACGGGATGGTTGATGAAGAACAATAGGCGCCTATCACACCGACAACTTTAAGGTTGATCAGCTTGTTGGCGGCGGCAACCGCCTGTCTCGGGTCACAGGCCGTATCCTGGGGGAAAACTTCAATTTTGTCATAACCCGGCATTCCGCCGGCCTCTTCAAATACTTCAACGGCAGTCAGAACGCCGTTTTTAATGTCTGTTCCATCAGACGCATAAGGGCCCGTCAACGGACTCATGGAACCGATTTTCAAAGTTTTCGCAGAAACTGTGCCAAATAGAAACGGAACCAGGAATAATCCAATAACCATAATTAATAAAACTTTTTTTCTCATTTTTTCCTCCTTAAAAAATTATTGGTTGGCAGGTTGGCCCAGATACGCTTCAATTACCTTCGGGTTATTCTGAATTTCCTGAGAATTACCTTCGGCAATTTTGATACCATGGTCAACACATACGATATGATCACACACACCCATAACCACTTTCATGTCATGCTCCACAAGGAGCACGTCAATGCCCAGGTCTTTTATGCGTGCAATATCCTTCATCAATCCTGATGATTCAGCAGGGTTCATCCCCGCGGCAGGCTCATCCAGCAGCAGTACTTCAGGTTCCGAGGCAATGGCCCGGGCAATTTCAAGTCTTCGCTGCAGGCCGTAGGGCAGACTGGATGCGACATCATCGGCATACTTTTCAACCCCCATAAATGTCAAGACTTCCCTGGCCTTCTTTTCTATCAATACCTCTTCCCTCTTTTGGGACCGAGTCCTTAAAAGCGCCCCCACAACCCCCTTGGATGCCCGGCAGTGCCTAGCCACCATGGCATTTTCAAGAGCCGTCATTTTAGAAAAAAGACGGATATTCTGGAAAGTCCTGGCAATCCCTTTTTCAAAAATCACATAGGGCCTGTTGCCCAGGATATTTTCCCCATTAAAAATCACGTCCCCTTCAGATGCCTGGTATACGCCGGTGAGCACATTAAATACAGTTGTCTTCCCAGCACCATTGGGCCCGATCAGCCCCACAATCCGGCCATTTCCGATGGTAAAACTCAAATTCGACAACGCATGGAGTCCGCCAAACCTTACACTGATGTTCTTTAATTCTAATTGTGCCATAAAAATTTAAAACCCGCTTCTATATTAAAATAATATTATTGCGATCCAAAAATAACAGCTTTGTTCTCTTTTATAGGTGGGATAACAGTATTTAGATACTTTTGGACAGCTTGCACCACAAAATTGCGATCTGCCCATTATGCCGACATAGCACTTCAGAGGCCAGCGCACCCTTGTACCAGGCGCAGGCGGTATTTTAAAAGCCCGTTATGTTCAAGCACACACAGGCATAATAAACTTAAAAAAATTCCCTTTTAGAAGATCGGATTAAGGGGTGATTTAAGATTTTGTACGATGGCCGGCTGAATCCCTGTCCTGTATATAGTGGAGCGGAAACCCAACGGCAATTTTGATTATCATAGCCGCAACCGGCACTAAGATACCATATAGCTGGTGATTGTCAATATGAAATATTGCTAATAACGAATTAAAATTTTGAAATGCCGGGTATCGGAATTCCCGACCCTCAGCAGCATTATTTGATTCGAGATACAGACTTGATCATTGTTTGGGCCGCCCCAACGAGGGTCTGCCCAGAACTTCGAAAAAATGAAAGTCTCCAGACGAGACGATATTCAATGCCTAAAATGCCTGACATCTGATCGGTCAAATTCGTGTATCCTGTCGACCTGTTTTTTCGTGAATTTAAAAAAGTTAAAGAATCTGCCTGGAAAGGGCCGAGTTGTCCTCTGAATTCGGTGGTTTACATTTTTTACAATGTAGTATATAATACCGGTTAAATAAAAAGTAAACCGGAACCAGGGCACTATAACGATAACCCATTATTCAAGACCTACGGGAAATATTGAAAATATTAGAATACATACCGGCCTGTATACAAAACCGTGTTCGAACTATGCTGTGTGGATCTCTTATCTTGATCTGGCAGATAACACCCTTTCCGGCCATTGCCGATATATATTCCTATATTGACAGTGAGGGGGTTATCCATTTTACAAATGTGCCGACCTCTTCGACGATTGATTATCATGTTTATTTAAAAGAAACACCCACAAAGAGTGCTAATGGTGTTTCAAACAATCGCTTTGATCATCTGATCCGGCAGGCATCGCAAACCAGTGGTATACCGTTTTATCTGTTAAAAGCAATTATTAAAGCGGAGTCGGATTTTAACCCCCGTGCGGTTTCCAGGACAGGGGCCATGGGGCTCATGCAGATCATGCCTGAGAATCTTGAAGATCTGCAGGTCAAGGACCCGTTTGACCCACGGGAAAATATCATGGCCGGATCCTTTTTTTTTAAAACTCTCTTTAAGCGGTTTAACGGTCAGTTGCCCCTGGCCCTGGCAGCGTACAATGCCGGACCGGGCATGGTCGACCGTTACCAGCGCATCCCCCCTTTCAGGGAAACGGAAGATTACGTGAAAAGGGTGATGGGCTATTATTATGCCTTCCGGCAGTGATGACTTCATTCCACAATTTCAAGCAGCATTCGCTTTTTTAAGTTGGCAGCCGACGCCTTCATTATGGTCCGAATGGCATTGACAGTCTGCCCCCTTTTGCCGATAATCTTGCCCAGATCTTCTTTAGCGACGGCCACTTCCAATACCAGCGTCTGCCCCCCCTGAATTTCATTAATTGCAATTTGTTCCGGATGATCAACCAGGGCTTCAACAATGTGGCGGACTAAATTTTTCATAATCACTGTTTTCCTTTTTAGATTGAATGCCGAAGTTTCAAAAAGAAAGCCTGAGCTTTTTTGCTATTTCCGGTGCCAGTGTATAAAATGGAATCGTTTCATGAGATCGTAATTGCAACTCTGACATTGCGTTTTTTTTCGTTTTGTAAACGCAATCACTGCATTTCCAGGAATTCCAGTAATTTTTAGCCGCATGATTCAGGCAAAAGTCGTAATACGGGCAATAGATATTTTTTTCACCTGTATCGTTAACGGGGTTTGGTTTTGGTCGCATGGTAACACCTTGCAAGCAGCGCATCCTTTTTTTAATTTTGGAATGCCATTCTGGCCTGATACCGACCAATGAAAACCGGGAGGTCGGGCCGATCATTCACCAGTGCCAATTTTTTCCTGAACACATCACATCCAAAATCATAAATTTTGTGTAATCCGTCGGTATTGATGTAAATCGGTATTTTTTTACCGTTCAATTGCTTAATGACATGAAGCAGCTCACATGCGGAATTTCCATCGAAATCCCCGGCCAGATTGAGATGGATACTATTTTTTTCTCGATGGCTATGGATCTTGAAATTTTGTGCCATTGGTATCACTCCTTTCCACCGGTATGATAGTCTGAACCTGATACCATCCCTTAAAGAATAATTGCCGAATTTTCACTGTTCCCATATGGTGTGGGGTTGAATTCGTCGGCATCCCTATCATTTGCCCAGTTTTTTCCATCCAGAAGATACCGAAACTGGTATTTTTCCCCTTTTATCAGGCCTATCGTCGCCGTAAATGCACCGGTTTTCAATTTTTTCATGGGTGTTCCAACAAGATCCCAGTTGTTAAATTCACCGACCAGGTGAGCGGTTTCATATATACGCCCAGTTTCTTCCGGAATCCTGAACGTCACTTTGCAGATCGGTTTGTGCTTGAGGAATTGTTTTCTGATGCTCATCGTGGTTTCCTTTGTTTTCGTTTGCTTTTTATTTGCATTAATAGGCCGAACCTGGATATTTTACGCCAACCTCATAAGTGCCGGCATCGGCATCCGCCACTTCCCTGCACCATTTTATTTCCCCAAGGGATGTTGAGCGCAACCCCTCGAAAGCACGGGTGCCGGAAGTATCGGGAAGAAAATTTTTTACTCTCAGATAGACAGCGGTGCCGGGCCGAAAAAAGGTGTCTGATTTAAAACAGATTCCGTCTTCACAGTTGTTGATCGTCTCTGCGGTAAAAAACTTATTTTTATTGAAAAATGAGACCGAAAGAGCAACATGATAATCCCGCCGTTCGTAAGTTCTTTTTTCCATCGTATCTTTCATAATGGCTCCTTTCAATTTCCGACATATTGATTTGGAACAGACGTCGTCCACTCGTTTTTATTTTTGATATGATTGCCGGTACTCACGTTGTGCATCGGTTTCCGGAGGGTTATTTGACGCTGTCAACCCCCCATCTATCTTTTTCAGACAGTACTCGCGCCAGACACAGTTTTTTTTATCGCAATACCCTTTTGCCGTGCCAAAGCAATCAGGATTTCCCTCACTGCGCTGAATACTTCGAATCAAATGCGTTAAATCAGGGAATCCTTCTTCCAAAGCCAAGACCTCTTTTCTTTGACCGAGTGCTGTTTTCAAAGTCGGCAATTAACCCGGCAGTTAAAATTAAATCGACGTTTGTTTGTATATTAATTATATCGTTCTATCTGCCGTGTCCATAGGGTCGGGGCTTCATTTTTTATGGAAAAAAGGATATGGCCGGGAGTTTGTCCCCTATGAATGGGAAAACAGCCGGTGGAAAGGAGATGATAAGGGGGGGGGTATTTCCTATTTCCATCGATCAATATCGATAAGGCCCAGTTTTGCAGCATAGCGTGCGATTTCTATGACGCTGTGTATATCAAGCTTTTTCATGATGCTTGAGCGGTGATTTTCAACAGTTTTGACGCTGATAAATAGTTTTTCACCGATTTTACTGCTGGAAAACCCTTCCGCCACCAGAACCATGACCTCCTGTTCCCGGGGTGTCAGCGCGTCGTAGGCGGCATTGGTGATGTTGACCTCTTTTGTCTGTAATCCCATAAGCTTTTTAACCACCTGCTGGGAGACGGAAGCGTCCATGAAATAGTCGCCTTTTAAGACGCAATCGATCCCCTGCTGAAGCCTGTCGGATGCGGAGTCCTTGACCACATATCCTTCGGCTCCCGCCTGAAAGGCCTTGGCAATATAGTCTATTTTGGAATGCATACTGACAATTATGACCTTTGTTCGAGGCGATATTTTTTTGATTTCGCCGATCAGTTCCAGTCCGTTTTGATCCGGGAGGGATATATCCACCAGTGCCAGGTCGGGTTTGAGATTTTTTGCCGCTCGGAGGGCATCTTTTCCATTGCCGGCCTCACCGGATACCGTATGCATCGGATTGCGCTCGATAATTGCCCTGAGGCCGTCCCTGAAAAGTGCGTGGTCATCAACAATTAGCAAGGTGGTTTTATGGGTCACTTTTTTTCTCCTGCTGGGGAATGATAATCAAAATTTTCGTGCCTTGGGTCGGCCTTGACTGAATGTCAAGTCTGCCATGTAGCAGATGCACCCTTTCTTCCATGCTGCGAAGCCCCATCCGTTTTTCATTAAAGGCATTGGCCAGACGCTCTTTTACATCAAACCCCCTGCCGTCGTCAATTATCCGAAGAATGATGCTTGGATAAGCGGCTGCCAGCCGGACGGTTACATGACTTGCATCGGCATGTTTCCTGATGTTATTGAGACCCTCCTGAACCAGGCGGTACAGGTTGATCTCGGTAATAAAATTAAGCGTCAAACCGTCCATGCCTGCTGAAGCAAAGTCCATACGCAGACCGGTTTTTTCAGAAAATTCCTCGCAATACTGGGAAATGGTTTCGCTCAGGCCCATTTGATCCAGGCCGGCCGGGCGGAGCTCATAGGAAAGATCTCGTATGGTGGTGATGGTTCCCTGAAGCGCCTTTGATATCTTGTTGATTTTTTCCTTGGTTTCACACGGCAGCGCCGGCTGGCCTTTTAAAAGCATAGCACACTCTATTTTTAAAGCGGAAAGGTCTTGGGCAACGCGGTCGTGAAGTTCACGGGAAATTATTTTCCGTTCGTTTTCCTGGGCTTTTATCAGTTCGTGGGTGAGCATATAAATACGTTTTTCCGATTTTTTCTGGTCCGTGATATCCCTTGCCACCTGGATAAAACCTTCAATCTCGTCGGCCTTATTTTTAAGGGGAACGATATAGGTATCCCAGAAACTTGTTCCTTCTCTCCCTTTTGTCCTGGGTTGATGCATCACAGCCCGTTCGATTGCCCCGGTTTCCAACGCCTTTACATTCGGACATCCTATGCAGGGTTCATCCCGGCCAACCAAAAGCGTATAACAAGTTTTGTCCATAATATCTTCCGGTGAGATATCAATATCCGTGAGCGTTGTTCGATTGGCCCAGATAATTTTCATATCCTTATCCACATAACGAATCCTGTCAATAGCGGCATCTAAAATGGTTTGTTTCTGTGCTTCACTCGTGCAAAGTGCCTCCTCCATCTGCTTTCTTTCCGTAATTTCAGTAATTAAGGCAAAAGAACCTGTAACGTTGCCCGATGCATCCCTGATTGTCGAGGAATTAAAATGTGTTTGCAAATCGTCACCGCTTTTTTTTTTTAGGATAATATCATAGCTGCGATGACGTGTGTTGGATATTTTTGAAGTTCGTTCAAAAAAAATTTTTCGGTTCTCATCATCAACAAAGTCAAAGAGTGCTTTGCCAAGCATCTCATCCGGGCTGTATCCAAGCATTTTGCAAAGAGACCGGTTTACCTCGATGGTTTCAAGCTCAGGATTTATCCGCCAGTATCCTTCTGATGTCGTTTCCAGAAGGGTGTGATATTTTTGTTCCGATTGTCGTAGCGCTTCCCCGCTCTTTTTGAGATCAATTGATTCCTTTTCCAACGCTTTGATTCTTTTTTGCAATTCTTCACGGGTTGGATTTTCAGCCATTTTTAAAAGCCTCCGATTGCGCGTAAAAAAGCATCAGTCAATGATTACCGGCTGCAAAAGAAGTGCCGTACGGGTGGGAAGATAGAGACTGAGAAAATGGGTTTTCCCACCGTCCATGGCCTCGGCAAGGGTAGAATGATACTGGTCAGGTGGCAGACGCCCATGCCCGCCGTATCGAGAAGCATCGCT
>CAZFXX010000066.1:0-11870 GCA_964522985.1 uncultured Desulfobacteraceae bacterium | reverse complement strand
CACGTCACCTTCTCAGTCCTGGCAGGACTGAAAAAATTCAACATCGCGCATAAGGTGGTCGTCAAAAACATCTATGAATACTATGCCCGCTGGATCCGGGAGGGCAAATTAAAGGTTAACGCCGACTGGAACAAGGATCTGAAGATCAAATTTACGGTTCAGGATCCCTGTCAGATCGTCCGAAAGTCATATGGCGATCCCATTGCCGAAGATTTAAGATTTGTCGTCAGATCGGTGGTGGGCGAAGAAAATTTTATCGACATGCAGCCCAACCGGTCCAATAATTTCTGCTGCGGCGGCGGCGGGGGGTTCCTCCAGTCCGGGTTTAAAGACCAGCGCCTGGAATATGGCAAACTCAAAGATAATCAAATCCAGGCCACCGAGGCAGATTATTGTATCGCCGGATGCCACAACTGCCATGCCCAGATCCACGAACTCAGTGAACACTATGGCGGCGGATATCATGTGGTTCATCTATGGACATTGATCTGCCTGGCCATGGGTATCCTTGGGCCCAACGAACGTGAATACCTGGGAGATGATTTAAAGCAGGTCAATGTGTTTCATCCGGAAAGTGCATTATAGCGCCGGTTGGCCTGACTGACCGAATTTTAAAAAAACTATCTTCAGCCTCGTACCGAACTGGAGTAAAGCCAAATGCAGATTTTTTGTATCCTGGGTGATGGCCGCGCATCTTACTCACAATCTCCGGCCATGTTTTCAAAAGTGATGCAAAACGTCGGGTTAAACGCCGTTTATGTTCCCTTTGAAATCGCACCTGAAAAACTGGGCCCGGCAATGGGGGGATTGCGGGCACTCAATATTGCCGGCGCCAACGTGACCGCACCTTTCAAGGAAACGGTTATCCCGCATCTGGATCTGCTCAGCGAGGGGGCTCAAATTGTCGGCGCCGTAAACACCATCACCTGCAATGGATCGATTCTCAAAGGCTATAATACCAATGCGATTGGCTTTATGAAAGCGTTGGCAGAAAGCAACATTGACATCTCCGGTAAGCCGGCACTTGTTTTTGGCACCGGCGGCGCGGCCAGAGCGATTATTTTCATGCTCAAATGGCTCAATGCCGATCCGATTTTAATTGCCGGCCGAAATCCGAAAAAAATAAACGATATTGTTGCGCGCATCGGTGGCACCGGTCAGGTACTGGCAGAAATGGATACCATGGCTATCCAGGCCCATATCGTGGTCAATGCCACTACCGTTTCCAGCCCGCCCGACGCTCCGGAAATGGCAGCCCTGGTGTCCAATCTGCATCTACACAACTGCCGGCTCATCGTGGATTTAAATTACGGCCGAACCCCGAATATCTGGCAGGGCCTTGCCGGATCTCAAGGGGTTCCGTTTATGGATGGCTTGCCGATTCTGGCCCAGCAGGCCCGCAACAGTCTTTTCCTGTGGACCGGCATGGATGTCGAGGCCAGTGAATTTATGAACACCATTGGTCACTGACATACCGCTATCCACCCATCGGGAGAAACACCGTGAACGCAGACCCTTTCCCCACGGTGCTGTCCACTTTGACAGATCCCCCCAATTCATCCAGAAGCCCCTTGACAATGGGCAATCCAAGCCCGGTCCCGGTGATAAAGCGGGTCTTTTCATTTTTGACCCGATAAAACCGTTTAAAGATGTTTTCCAGATGTTTGGCTTCAATGCCAAAACCATTGTCACTGATGGAAACACAAAGTCCGTCCTTTTCTGCCGTGGCCGTCACCCTTATTTTCCCGCCATCCTGGGTATAATGGATCGCGTTGGTGATTAAATTGCCGAAAATGCTTTCAATGGCCACGGGATCGGCAGTAACAGGGGGCAGTGCCACCGAAGGCAGATGCAAATCAAGTATCTGCTGCTTTGACCGTGCCTTGGCGCCAATAAAATCAACAATACTAGAAAGCAGTTTATCTATCTGAACAGGCCGGGGCTCCTGGCAAATATTGCCGGCTTCGATCCGGGAGAGATCCAAAAGGTCGCCAATCAGGGAAATCAGCCCCTGGGTTTTTTCCTTGGCCCGGGAAAGAATATACTGGTCCTGCCCGGCTTCATCATCGGTCATATCCCTTATAACGAGGGCCAGTTGTTCATGGATAGTCGACAACGGCGATCGGAGTTCATGGGATACTTTGGCCACAAATTCCGATTTAAGACGGTCCAGCACTTTGATGGCCGAGATATCCACAAGATTGATAACGGCCCCTAAACACATATTATCTTCTCCAAGCACCGGACGCCCGCGGGCCATTAAATAATTTTCATCCGGCAATAAAAATTCGCACGTCCTGGCCTCACTGGAATCCATGGAGACGCCCCTCGATATTTCCATCACCAGATTGCAAAATTCAGCATTGTCGACATAGGCGGAGATAGATTCTCCCGGCTCACGGTCAGGGTCCAGTCCCAGACGCCTTCGAAAGGAAGGATTCATGAGAACAACCTGGCCGCTGGTATTGGTCACACCCAGACCAACGGGAAGGGATTCGACAATGGTGTGAATACGACTTTTTTCAGTACCCAGGTCGGTAAGGGTCCTTTTACGTTCCGCCATCAGTTTTTCAGTGTCCTGGGTGAGCCTGATTTTATCCCGGGCACGATTAATCACGATGCGTAACTGGTCCGGTTCAAAGGGTTTGGAAATAAAATCGTAGGCCCCCTGTTTCATGGCTTCAATGGCAGTCTCCACCGTGGCAAACCCGGTAATTACAATGACGAGGATCTCTTTGTCGCGAGATTTTATCCGGGAAAGGACTTCCATACCGTCCATGCCGGGCATTTTCAGATCCAGAAGAACAATATTTATGGGCTCCCGGCTTAAAATATCAAGTCCTTCTTCCCCGCGACCGGCTTTGAAGACGCGGCATCCCATACGGGAAAGTATCCGTTCGGAGCCGTCCCGGATATCCTGTTCATCATCAACAACCAACACCTGCACGGCCTGCGGACTATTTTTCATCTACAACTCCTTTGCTGCCCTTAGGATTCGCGTAAAAATAAATTCACAAATTTTTAGTGCTGAGGCACCCGGTTGGCAAGGCGCGAAAGCACATGAATATCGGGCATATTCCAAGCTTTTGCAACCCAGCCAGGAGGGAGGCATCAACGCTTAAAATGTGAAATTATTTTTGCGCGAGCCCTTAGCTCTAATCGGCAGTTCAATTGTAAAGACAGCGCCCTTTTCTTTTTTATTCCGGACATTAATGCTGCCGCCATGATTGTCAACAATACTGTAAACCATGCTGAGCCCCAGACCCGTTCCCTGGCCCTCTTCTTTTGTGGTAAAAAAAGGTTCAAAAATATGCTGGATGATATTTTTTGCAATGCCCGGGCCACTATCGAATATTTCGATAACGACATAATTTTCCCGAAATGATAAATCAGTGCGAATATTGATTTCTCCCTGCCCCTCCATTGCCTGGGCCGCATTCAGGACCAGATTCATGAACACATGGTTCATCTGGTGAATATCCGTGTCCACAAGCGGCAGAGACGGTTCCAGATTCTTTTCGATTTTAATATTCTGGAAAAGGGCCTGATCCTCCAGTAGAAAAAGGGTACGGGAAATGGCCCGGTTGATATCCGAAGGTTTTATGAAATGGTGGGTCTGCCTGGCGAATTCCAGCAATTCCTTGACAATGTCGCGACATCTCTGAGCATCTTTGAGAATACGATCCAGATCTTCTTCCAATGCTTCTTCCAGATCATATTCTTCCATGATCAGTTTGGAGTAAAGGGTGATTCCTCCCAGAGGATTATTGAGTTGATGGGCCACGCCCGCAGCCAGTTTACCCAGGCTGGCCATTTTTTCGGACTGCATGAGCTGAACCTGAGTTTTTTCCAGTTCCTTCTGGATCTGAATCCGTTTGCGCAGGTCATGAAAAAACCCGATGGTCGCCACCTCTTTATTGTTTTCATAAATAATGGATGCATACAGGCTGATAGGAATTTTATCACCCTGTTTACTCATAAAATCAACATGATACTCTTTCAGCTTGCCGCTGCCGCCGTAGTCAGCGCTTCTAAGTTTGCGCATGACTTCCCGGGCCCTGTCGTTCGAATAAAATTCCCTGATATTCAAACTGGTGAGGGCCTCTTCAACGCTGTAGCCGCTGACTTCGACGGCGGCATTATTGAAAAGAATAATCTTGCCGGTGGTATCGGCGGCAATCACGGCATCAACGGCGCTGTACAGCAGATTTTTCAAGAATGCATTGGTTCGCTGCAACTTGTCTTTAACTTGGGCACTGGAGATTTCAAAATCCATGACGGTGACGGCTTCCAGCTTATCATTTTCGATTACCGGGTATGCATATAAACAGGATACCCGGTCCATTTCGAAGGTGTTGCCCTGGATATTCCGAAACGCATGGTTATGGTTTTGTATAACTCGCTGAGCCGGACAGTTTTCGCAGGCGGAAAACTTATTGTAAATCACTTCATAACATTTTTTACCAATGCTGTTTTCGGCAAGTCCGTCCAATGCAAATCTGTTGGCGGTGATAATGTCAAAATCCGACGAAATGATGATAAGTTTTTTTTGAAAGGCATTCATCGCCTTTAAAAGATAATTCTGTTCCACGTCACTCTGCATAAATCCACCTTACCCAGGATACGGAAATATTCTGTCATCCCGCCTCTTGGGGTTCCACTTCATAATTGGTTGGGATATCAGGGTTGAAAGGAAACAGTGTAAAAATTATTTCAACCTAACCATAAAACAATGTTTAAATCAACTGAAAAGTATATCTACATTGATAAAAAGAATATAAAAAACAGAAAGATATGAAACGCAGGCATCCTTCATGACGTATCAGACGAAATTTAAACGCTGTTGATTTTGCATCCTGACGATGAATTTTGAAACTCAAAATTCGAAATCTCGAAAGATATAAACAGGTAGACACATTATCTGATTTCCAATTTCCATTCTCCAGCTGGCACTCCGAAACCGACCTCTTCTGAATGGGCACCAAATAATTTTCTGTATGAATGTATATTCATTCAGATATTAAAACTCCTGCCAAACGGAAGCCAGTATTAACTCAGGCCTCTTTCTTTTCTAACTATCTTTATTTGCATATAATTAAGCCTTAATAGTCAGAGTATCCATTTTTTCTTGACAAGGTTAGCCATTGTTTGATACTGAATGAATATTCATTCATAATGATAATTATGCACAAGGGAGGATGAATTATCGTTGCCAAAGCAAAAACAAACGACAAATACCACCGCATTTTAAATGCCGCCATCAAGGTCTTTGCCGAACAGGGTTTTTTTCAGTCTACCATATCCCAGATTGCCCGGGAAGCCGGTGTTGCGGACGGTACTATATATCTTTATTTTAAAAATAAAAACGATATTCTTTTTAATTTTTTTAATTATAAAACACGACAGGTTTTTTCAGGCTTTCGCGAACAGGTCAATAAGGGCGATAGTGCTACGGAAAAACTGCGGAACCTTATCAGACGGCATTTGCAGGAATTTCAGCGCGACAGGAATATGGCAATCGTATACCAAGCGGAAACGCACAGTAACGGCCGGGTTGCCGAGGAAAAAATCAAAGAAATGGCCAAGATGTATTACGATCTGGTATCGGAAATCGTTGAACAGGGACAGGAAGAAGGGGTTATTCGACGGGACCTGTACGTGGGAATGGTAAAACGATTTATTCTGGGAGCGGTTGACGAGGTCATCAACACCTGGCTACATTCGGAAGCACAATATGACCTGCTTTCAATGACCGATCCGCTGGTTGATCTGTTTATACGGGGCATTGGAAATAGTGATATTACCACCGGCTAAAATGAATATTGAAAACTTATGGTATCGCTCAGCTCTGTTTTTTTATGTATAAAATAAGCAGTATATCTTCAATTATCAGTCATACAAACGCTTCACGCTTTTTGCACATAAAAAATAAAAAATTATGTGACGAGACTAAAATAAAGTAACCGAAGCTCAATATTTTCATCTAGAAATCGGGACTTCCGGATGAACATTAACGACATATAAAAGGAGACTTGACAAAATGGCACAAATTATTGCGGACCGCAGGGATGTTGACTTTGTTCTGCATGAGCAACTGCAGGCAGGGGATTTAAGCAAAAATAAAAACTATGCCGAATTCAACAAAAAAACAATCGACCTGATTATCTCCGAGGCGCGAAATCTGGCTGTCAAGGAAATCTTCCCCACTCAGAAAATAGGCGACGAAGAGGGCTGTGTATTTGATAAAGGCAATGTAACGATACCCAAATCGTTTCATCGGGCTTATGAACTCTTTAAAGAGGGTGAATGGCTGGCAATGGCCGAAGATCCCGAGTGGGGTGGTCAGGGCATGCCCACCACGATTGCCCTGGCGGCCTACGATTATTTTAACGGTGCCAATTATGCCTTTATGATGTATCCGGGACTGACCCATGGTGCCGGCAAGCTGGTGGAGGCATTCGGCACAAAAAAGCAAAAAACGCTTTTCTTAAAGAAAATGTATTCCGGTGAATGGGGCGGGTCCATGGTCTTGACTGAACCGGAAGCCGGGTCTGATGTAGGCGCATTAACCACCAGTGCGGTTAAAAATGAGGACGGAACCTATTCCATCACCGGCAGCAAAATTTTTATTTCGGCGGGTGAACATGACCTCACCGAAAATATCATCCATCCCGTGCTGGCCAGGATAGAGGGGGCACCCGAAGGAACAAAAGGGATCTCGCTGTTTCTGGTACCCAAGTATTGGGTCAATGATGACGGTAGCCTGGGAGAGTTTAATGATGTGATCTGCACCGGCATCGAAGAGAAGATGGGTATTCACGGCAATTCAACCTGTTCCCTGGCTTTGGGGGGCAGCGGAAACTGCCGCGGCTTTCTTTTAGGAGAAGAAAACAAGGGCATGCGGGCCATGTTTCTGATGATGAACGCGGCCCGTCTTCTGGTGGGCATGCAGGGGTTTTGCTGCGCCAGTGCCTCCTACCTCAACGCAGTCAACTATGCCCGGGATCGGGTCCAGGGTAAAAATCTTCTGCAGATGATGGACAAGACGGCGCCTGCGGTCCCCATTATCCAGCATCCGGATGTCCGGCGCATACTTATGACCATGAAGGCCTATGTGGAGGGGATGCGCAGCCTGCTTTACTATGTGGGATATTGCGAAGATTTGAAAATGATATCAGAGGATGAGACCCAGGAAGAGAAATACCAGGGCATTATTGACGTGTTGATTCCCATTGCCAAGGGCTATGTGACCGATAAGGCATTTGATATATGCAACCTCGGCATGCAGGTCTATGGCGGATACGGCTATATCAGCGAGTATCCTCAGGAACAACTGGTACGAGACTGCCGGATCACCTTGATTTATGAGGGAACCAACGGCATCCAGGCCATGGACCTGCTGGGCCGAAAACTCGGCATGAAAAAGGGCAAACCCATCATGGATCTTTTCGGTGAAATCCAGAAAACAATTGCCGATGCCAAAAAAATAGCCTCCATAGAAGATTTTGCACTAAAGCTTGAAAAGGCTGCCAATAAACTGGGCGAAGTGGCCATGCACATGGGTGTCACCGCCATGTCTCCAAAAGTAATGAATGCCTTTGCCTTTGCGCATCCTTTTATGGAAGCTGCCGGAGATGTGGTCATGGCCTGGATGCTTCTGTGGCGGGCCGTAATTGCAGCAAGCAAGCTGGAAAAAGCCAAGAAAAAAGATCGGGTTTTTTATGAAGGACAGCTTAAGTCGGCAGAATATTTTGCCTGCACGGTTCTGCCCGTAACATTGGGAAAAATGAACGCCATTCTCACCACCAATGCTGCCGCCATGGAAATCTCCGATGACGGTTTCGGCGGCAAGTAAACACACCGACTGATAAATATCCGGATAAAAATAGGGACCTGCCCATTGAAACAGGTCCCTATTTTTATTTATCCTTGTCCCTTTTCTCCATCTCCGTGGCCCGCAGGTCCTTTTTCAGCACTTTGCCGACATTGGTTTTAGGCAGCTCACTGATAAACTCAATTTCCGTTGGCAGCTTGTAGGTCGCCAGTTTGTCCCTACAAAAATCGATCAGCTCTTCCCTGGTGGCGGTTTGGCCGCCATTGAGTACCACAAAGACCTTTACCTGCTCGCCCCGACTGGGATGGGGAACCCCGATGGCAGTCGCTTCCCTGACCTTGGGATGCTCGAAGAAGACTTCCTCGATATCGCGGGGGTAAACATTAAAACCGCCTGAAATGATCATATCTTTTTTGCGGTCGACAACGTAAAAATAGCCTTCTTTATCCATCTTGGCGATGTCGCCGGTATGGAGCCAGCCATCCGTCAGTGTTTCGGCGGTTGCTTCAGGATTGTTCCAGTACCCTTTCATGACCTGGGGTCCCTTGACCAGCAGTTCACCGGTTTCTTCCACTGGCATGTCTGCTTTGCCCTCATTCAAATCAACAATGCGGCATTCAGTATCAGAAATGGGAAGTCCGATACTGCCGACCTTACGCTGGCCCCCAAAGGGATTAACGTGGGTCACCGGTGTGGATTCGGTCATGCCAAAGCCTTCCACGATAATGGCCCCGGTCTTGGCTTCAAAATCATGGATCACTTCCACAGGGAGCGGTGCACTGCCTGAAAAGCACCCTTTGATCGAGGTCATGTCAGTTTTTTCAATATTGGGGCTGTCCAGCATACCAATATACATGGTGGGCACCAGCGGGGCAAAGGTGGGTTTGAATTTGGCGATGGCTTCCAGAAGCGGTTCCGGCTGGGGCTTGGGGACCAGGATATCGCCCCAGCCCATATACACGGAAAAATTCATGGCCACTGAAAGCCCGAATACATGGAAAAAAGGCAGTGCGCTCAACATACGTTCCTCACCCTTGTTAAAAGTGGGGAACCATGCCTCCAGGTGCTGAACCTGCTTGCTGAGATTGGCATGGGTCAGCATAACACCTTTGGAAACACCGGTTGTTCCACCGGTGTACTGGTACATGGCCACATCATCAAAGTCAAGTTTTACGGCCGGAGGATTCAAGGTGGACTGCGTTAGAAATTGTTTCCATCTGGAAAGATTTTCAGCCGGTTTTACATCGGCGGCCAAGCCTTTTTTTTTGGCTACCAGGGGGAACAGCAGATTCTTGGGAAACGGCAGGTAATCGCCGATGGAAGTATAAATAATATGCTTAATTCCGGTATCCGGGCGCAGCTTGATCATTCGGTTAGCTAAAAGATCAAGGGTAATGAGCAGTTTGGAATCCGAGTCGTTGAACTGGTGTTTTAGTTCACGGTCGGAATAAAGGGGGTTATTCATGACCACGACAGCACCGATTTTTAAAATAGCAAAATAGCTGATGACACAGGGGATAACATTGGGAAGCAGAATCGCAACACTGTCGCCCTTTTTTATGCCCAGATTCGAAAGGCCGGCGGCGCACTGATCAACCATACGCTTCATCTTGCGATAATTTATCTGGTATCCCTGAAACAACAGGGCCATGTTATCAGGGAATGCAGATACACTTCGTTCCAGAAACTCCGGCAGACAGACCTCTTCGTAGTCTACTTTTTCAGGTACGCCTTTTTCGTAAAATGCCAGCCAGGGTTTGTCTTGATAACGGATTGTCGTCAATGGGAGCCTCCTTTGGTATTCTGTTATGGAACAAAATATTAAAAACTAAATAAATTTACAAAAAATAATAAAAAAATGCAAGATTTTTCATTAAAACTGATGGTTTCGTAATATGCTGCAGTTTGAATATGTACGCGTGATTTGCAAAAACTAACGTCAGGGCCCGGAACGAAATGCGCGCGCAGCCATTTGAGAAAACTATAAATTCGACGGCCATTGAACGCAAACAAAGTAAGCCAGGCTAACGCATCTGCAAAACGACGACACGTCGCTTAATAAAAGTCAAATGCGGGCCTGGCAAATCAGTTGGCATTATTTGACATTTTATGAGACTTGCTGTAGAAAACATCCATCGCATCAATCCGATCGGTTCATCCATACTTTATGGCCCGATCGGAATTTTGGTAATATTATCAAAAAAACAGAACTGCGATTTTCAAGAGAAATGATTTTTTTCTTGACAGGGAAAGATCTGTTTGTAAAAATGAATGAAGCTTCATTCATTTTTAAGATTATTTCTTACGACTTCAGTGTCTTCAATTTACAAACCAGGAGAAAAAATGTAAATGGAAACTGCTTTGATCTCTCCGGCCCATGCCTCGGTATTCTTTATTCCCACCGCGGTTATTTCTTTTATTATCCCCATTAGTGCGGCAATTATTTTTATCTATATAATGACGAGACGCATGGCTCCGCTTGCCCTGGCGGCTCCTGATGCCCGATTTGACCGTATCCCGGAAAGAATCATGCAGGTGCTCAAAATATGGCTGGCCCAATGGCGCCATCCGCGTTATATGCTGGCAGGTGTGTTGCATATGATGATTTTTTACGGGTTTTTATCTCTGGCACTTCGCTCCAGCCAGCTTGTGATACTGGGCTTTGCAGATGGCTTTACCTTCCCGGGGATGGATGGAATCGCGGGATCGGCATATAATATTATCAAGGATATTATGGCTACGGTCGTTCTGATTGCGGTTGTAACGGCGGCCATCCGCAGGGGCATTTTCAAGCCAGAGCGATATGCCGTCCTTAAAAATTTTGGCCATGATCATACAGCGGAAGCAATTTTTGTGCTTGCCCTGATCGGCACGCTGATGCTCTCCGAGAGCCTGTTTGAAGCCTCCCTGGTAGCGGCCCAGACCCAACAGGGACTGCATGCCGACTTCCTGACCCCGGTCACCCTGAGCTGGGCATTCAAAGGCATGCTGCTTGGCACGCCTTTGCACTGGTTGCAGAACCTCCATATTGCAGCCTATTTTATCCATGACCTCTGTTTTTTCTTTTTTCTCTGTTTCCTGCCCCTAGGTAAACATTTTCATGTCATCACCTCGGTGTTTAACGTTTTTTTCATGCGCTTGGACCGGGGTAATATCAAACCGGTGCGCCACGGCGTCACGGATGACAAGCTGGATGAACTGGAATCGTTTGGTGTTAAAAAACTGGAGGATTTTACCTGGAAGCACATCCTGGATTTTTACACCTGCGCCGACTGCGGGCGTTGCTCTGATCAATGCCCGGCAAATACCGTTGGCAGGCCCTTGTCGCCACGATTTATATCCATCAAATCCCGGGACCTGATCTTCAAGAACTATCCATTACTGCCTTTGAACAGCCCGTTTAAGAAAAGTGACCCGCTGGTTGGCACTATTTTTACGGAAAACGAAATCTGGTCGTGTACCACCTGCGGGGCCTGCGAACAGGAATGCCCGCTTGGCATCGAATATATCGACAAAATCGTTGATCTGCGGCGGGGCATGGTTGAAGAGGGCATGGTGCCACAGTCCCTGCAAAAACCGCTGCGGGCTCTGGAAAAACGCGGCAACCCCTGGGGCAAAATGGAAAAAAAACGGGCCGACTGGACCAAAGATAAAGAATTCAATGCCGAGTACCCGGTCAAAATTCTCGAAAAAGGAGCCACGGCTGATACGCTGTACTTTGTAGACAGTATTTCTTCCTTTGATGACCGTATGCAGGAGATTGCCCGGGCCACAGCCAAAGTGCTCACCACTGCCGGTATTGATTTCGGCATTCTGGGCAAGGCGGAAAAGGACAGTGCTCACGAGGTGCGACGCTTTGGTGAAGAGATGCTTTTTCAGAACCTGAAGGCTCATAATACCGATGCGATTCTAAACGCCGGCGTGAGTCGAATCGTCACCGCCGACCCCCATGCATTTAACGCGTTGAAAAAAGATTACAAAGGCCTTCCCCCGGTGGAACATATCAGCCAGGTGATTGTCCGCCATGTCAGATCCG
>CAZFXX010000065.1:0-11968 GCA_964522985.1 uncultured Desulfobacteraceae bacterium | reverse complement strand
AAGTTCCTTGTCCGTCATCAGCGACTTGTCTGTTCGGATAAGGTATTCATTGTCATCTGAGGCGCCGAACGTCTGTATGGATGATTTTTTCAATCCGATGGTGGCCAGACCGGATTTGATATCATCAATGGCTGTCGGATTTAAGAATTTGACCTGAATCAGCGTGCCGCCGGCAAAGTCTATACCGTAACGGGGGCCTCCGTGAATGATAAGAGATGCAATACTGATCAGGATCATAACGCTGGATACAATAAATGCGATTTTTCGCTTACCGATAAAATTGATGTTGATGTCGGATTTTATAAACTGCATTGTGCCTCCGGATTGCGGTCTGCGGTTGGTTTTGCTATTTTTTAGTTCGCAGGCCGGCAGCCTTTGTTGGTTTAGATGCTCAGGGTTTTAGTTTTACGGTTAATTAACAGATAATCGAATATGGCCCGTGTCAGCACAAGGGCTGTAAACAGGCTGGCAATAACGCCCAGGCTGAGTGTTACGGCAAATCCTTTGACCGGACCGGTCCCGAACTGAAACAGTACCAGCGCTGCGATCAAAGTGGTTACATTGGCATCCAGGATGGTCAACGTTGCTCTGCCGTATCCCGCATCCACTGCTGCACGGGGTGTTTTGCCAAGGCCCAGTTCTTCTCTTATGCGTTCAAAAATAAGCACGTTGGCATCAACGGCCATGCCGATGGTGAGGATAACGCCGGCAATACCCGGCAGCGTCAGCGTTGCCTGGAAACCGGCAAGTCCGCCGGCAATCAGGAGAATGTTTAAAATCAGAGCGAAATCTGCAATCAGGCCGGATGTCTTATAGTAGATGATCATAAAAAGAACGACCAGAATACCGCCGATACACATGGACATCAGTCCTTTGTTAATAGAATCGGAACCTAAAGAAGGGCCTACGGTACGTTCTTCAATGATATTTACCGGGGCCGGCAGTGCACCGGCGCGCAGCACGATGGCAAGATCCCGGGCTTCCTCTGCGCTGAAGTTGCCTGTAATACGGGCCGATCCGCCGGATATTTTTTCCTGGATCACAGGCGCTGAATAGACTTTGTTGTCCAGCACGATGGCGAGCCGTTTTTTTACATTTGCAGCGGTAATCCGTTCAAAAATTCTGGCACCTTTACGATTGAAATCGATACCGACGTAAGGTTCGTTATACTGGGAATCGATTTGCACCCTTGCATCCGTAAGATAGGCACCACTTAGAAGAGATCTCTTTTTGATCAGAAAAGGGGTTTCACTCGTTCGTCGCGTGAGGGGGTCCTCCTTGACCTGGTAAAGGATCTGGCTGTCCGGAGGAAGGTTGCCTTTCAGTGCGGCATCAAGGTCATGGGTTTCATCAACGAGCTTGAATTCCAGCTGGGCGGTTTTTCCGATCAATTCCTTGGCTCTTTTTGTGTCCTTGATTCCCGGAAGCTGTATCAACAATCGTTTTTCACCCTGGCGGCGAATATCAGGTTCGCTGACACCGAATTGGTCAATTCTATTCCTTATGGTTTCAAGGGCCTGATCGGTGGCCATTTTTTTTATCTGCTCGGTCCGTTTGTCGGGAAGGTTCATGGCTATCACCAGGTTCTCCCCATCGTTCGAACGTGATAATATACGGAGGTCTTTAAAGTCCTTGTCAAGGAGTTTGTCAAATTCCGCCACCTTATCAGGATCACGAATAATAACGGATATTTTAGTGCCCTCGATACGGTCTATGATTATATTCCGGATATGTTCTTTCTTGACCTGGTCCTTTAATTCCTGGGCTATGCGCTCAACAGTTCCTTCGACAGCTTTTTGGGTATCAACTTCAAGAACAAGGTGCATGCCGCCCTGAAGGTCAAGTCCCAGATTTATTTTTTTGTGGGGCCACAAAGCGGGTTTGAAGGTAGGGAGAACATAGATGAATGCAGCAATAATAATCCCGATTACGATCACCAGTCGCCATGAAAACTTTTTCAATGAACTGTTCCTTTCTCAAATATAATTACACTCAAAGTCAGTTGAACCGGTTGTTACGTGTCCAGCCGTTTGATGCCCGATAAACAATAAAAATTAGATACCGGTAAAGTTATTTGTTCAAGTTCCGCAGCACTGCGTGCAGCCGCTAGAATTTGCGAGATTTAGGTGTTTGATTGTATTTATTTTTTATCTAATTTTTTTTTAGAATCTTTTTTTTCGGTTTTGCCTGCAGCCGGTTGAGTACTGGTTTGAACCATGGCCGTTATATTGCCGCGGTTGACTTTTACCCGGACACGGTCGGCAATTTCAACGGTCAAGGTGGCGTCATCCAACCCGGTAATCCAGCCGTGAATCCCTCCGCCGGTGATAATGCGGTCGCCTTTTTTCAGATTGCTGATCATTGTGCGGTGGTCTTTTGATTTTTTCTGCTGCGGACGAATCAACAGGAAATAAAAAATAACGAACATTAAAATAAGGGGGACAAACGCCCCGAATCCACCTGCCCCACCCTCTCCGGATGCGCCGCCCTGGCCCATTGCATATGCTATATTAAACAAGATACCCTCCTTTTTATCCGGCGTTTATTTTAAAATTATTTAATAAAAAACGCCTATTTCTTCCCTCAATAATTTACATAAATAGTTTTGATGACTGTCTTGTTTATTTAATATTTTACCTGAAAACAAGCATTATTGTTTTTTACCGCAGACAATCAATTATAGCCTCGACTATTTTTTTAGAAAATAAAAATTCAAAAAATAGATACCAAAATGCGCTGATATACTTCATATCTCAGCGCACGTCAAATAATTCTTGCATTTATTTTGAATAAACAAATTTAAACGACATCGGGTATCCGCTGCAAAAGTCCCAATGAAGGGGCGTACTGGTCAGCCGGGATCCAAATGGTCTCACCGTCAAACCGGAGATGGTTGACATGGGGGTAATCGATCTGGTTCAGCAGTGTAAACACCTGATCCATATTATAGACCACCAGTTTATTCAATGGTTGAATCAGGTCTAAATCGACGTCGAGCCGATTTTCTGAGATATTATATATATGGACCATGGTTTCAGAGAATTTCAGGAGTTTGCCGATGCCGGAACTTGATCCGAATTTATCCGGTTCGTCGGCTATGTGAGAAATTGTAATATTTTTGCGAAAGAAATAGTCCCTTAAAAAATTAAAATGAATATCCCATATATTGTCCCCTGGCCGGACAATGTAGATACCGAATATTTCAGTTCGGGGCGTGCCCTGATCAACAGCATCCATGCCGGCCAGGTCCAGCGTTTTTTCAAGAATGTCGCCATGCTTTAAACGGATTTTATCCATTATTTTCTGCATGGATATGGTTGTATCTCCAATTTTGAGGCTTTCATCGGATTGGATGATAAGATCGAGTCCCTTGTCAATTCCGTAGTGATCCTTTCGTTTTTGTAAAAGATTCTTGACCTCGGCGGTTTTATCCAGTTCATGGTAATCAATAACCAAGGGTTGCACGGGCACCGGTATCGGGGAACTAATGGATGTTGGCATCGGGGCACCGGCTTCTGCCGCAGTTCCAGTGTCCAGGTTACGCCTGTAAAAGATGCCGGCAATGAGTAAGGTCATGACCAGTGAGCCGATAACAACGGCAAGATAAACCCGGTTTGACACTTGCTTTTTTTTACTATGCATTCGCTTGTTTCCAATATTCCAAAGAGGCTTAAGACAGGGGTGGTGCACAAAAAATTAAGTGGTGGTTATCTTGTTGTACTCCTCGCATGTGATACTGCTTTCACCGGGGACCATCCTACTGTCGGGTGTGACGGCAATACTAAGATTACGCCTGCTTTCCAGTTCAAGGAGTTCACTGCGTTTTTTATTGAGAAGATAATCCGCCACTTCCACAGGTGCCCGGCCAATTACCGTGGCAATGTTGTCCTTAAGGGTTTTCAGGCGCAGTTCACGGAGAAAACCAAGGGCCAGTGTTTCCGTAGAAGGCGTCAGCCCTTTGCCCCCGCAGTATCGGCAGGGTTCAAAACTGGCGAATTCTATGGAAGGTTTGATTCGCTGTCTGGACATTTCCATCAGGCCGAACTTGGAAAGCCGACCTGTTTTGGTGCGGGCTTTGTCAATTTTCAGATGGGATTTCATTACCCGTTCCAATTCGTTTTTGTGTTTTGATTCGCGCATGTCGATAAAATCGATAACAATCAATCCACCAAGGTCACGGAGTCTGAGCTGTCGTGCGATTTCTTCGGCAGCTTCAAGGTTACTCAATAATGCGGTTTGTTCAATGGATTTTTTTTGGGTCGCTTTACCTGAATTTACATCGATGGCCACCAGGGCCTCGGTCTGGTCGATCACGATGGATCCGCCGGAAGGGAGATTTACCCGGCTTTCAAAGATGGAAGCAATCTGGGCCTCAAGCTGGTGTTTGGTAAAAAGCGGTTTGGGGTCCTTGTGCAGTTTGACGATTTTTTTCTGTTTTGGAGCGATTAGCTGCACAAATTCCTTGATTTCATCGTACACGGTTTGATTGTCAATCAAAATTTCGGTGATGTCCGGCGTCAGGTAATCCCGTATGGACCGTATGGCCAGATTACGTTCCTTGTAAAGCAGGACAGGGGCCTGTTTGCTGACGCCCTGTTTGTTGATATTTTTCCACAATCGCATGAGATAGCGCTGGTCTTTGTCCAGAAGCGTCTTGGTGCTGTTTATGCCTACAGTACGGACAATAAGGCCGAATTCCTCGGGAAGTTTCAGCTTGTCGACAATCTCTTTTAAGCGACTGCGTTCAACTTCATCTTCGATCTTTCGGGAAATGCCGCGGGTTTTACCGCCCGGCATCAAAACGGTATATCTTCCCGGCAGCGAGACATAGGTGGTGAGCATGGCCCCTTTTTTCATAATCGGGTCTTTGGTGACCTGTACCAGCAGTTCCTGGCCGCGCTTGACGATATTCTGTATGGAGCGGCCCCCGGAGGGGTTGTCCTGGAAATAGTCGCTGTGGATTTCATGCTTTTGCAGAAATCCGTGCCGTTCGGCTCCGTAATTGATAAATACCGCCTGAAGGCTGGGCTCGATGCGGGTAATGATACCTTTGTAGATATTGCCGTGGGTAACTTCTTTGGCGGCACTTTCAATATGAAATTCTTCAAGATGGCTGTCCTTTACCCTGGCAATCCGGCACTCTTCCGAATCCACTGCATTAATAAGAATTTTACTACTCATGTATTTATTTTTCCTGATTTTTGATTATGTTGCATTTATCTGAATGCAATTTGTCATGTGGGAATAACCACGATCCTGATCCGGACAACCCGGAATCAAATTGAATAATGAAAATTGAATAATCAAAACGTGTGGTATCGCTTCGTTTTGTCATTTTAAATATAAAATCGATAGAATACCTTCAATTACAAAGATCACTTCACACTATTTTGATATAAAAACATTAATTCTAAAATACGTCAATGATAGTGATAGGTAATTGTTAAATGCAAGTCAAATGATTTCTCTTTAATTTTCATAGGTTCCTGACGTTTTCCTTGATCAGGCGCGTAAATTCCAATCGTCACTTGCTATTTCAATCATAGTATGGCATGACGATTCAAAATATGGCAGTCGATACCGGTGTTTAAATAATGTTTAACACAAAACAATACATTCATATTGCAGATGATGCGCACGGGATAGACGGATAATGGAAGACAGATACGAACCCCAGGTGATTGAGTCAAAATGGCAACAAATTTGGGAAGCATCAGGAATTTTCAAGGTAGCGGAAGATCCCGAGCAGGAAAAATATTACCTGATGGAGATGTTTCCCTATCCATCCGGCAAGATCCACATGGGGCATGTGCGCAACTATACCATTGGTGACGTGGTGGCCCGTTATAAACGGATGAAAGGCTTTAACGTACTGCATCCCATGGGGTGGGATGCATTCGGGATGCCGGCTGAAAATGCGGCCATTGCCAATGATACCCATCCGGCCCGCTGGACCTATGAGAATATCGATGCCATGCGTGCCCAGCTCAAGCAACTGGGGTTTTCCTATGACTGGGACCGGGAAATCGCCACCTGTAGGCCCGAATATTATCGATGGGAGCAGTGGCTGTTTTTGAAAATGTATGAAAGGAATCTCGCCTATCGAAAAGAATCCTTTGTCAACTGGTGTGACACGTGCCAGACGGTGCTTGCCAATGAGCAGGTCGAGGCCGGCATGTGCTGGCGCTGCGGCAAACAGGTGCGTCAGAAAAAGCTCTCGCAGTGGTTTTTCCGTATTACCGGGGACGCTGAGGACCTGTTAGCCTATTGTGACAAACTGCCGGGCTGGCCCGACAAGGTCATTACCATGCAGAAAAACTGGATCGGAAAGAGCGTGGGGGCAGAAATCCGGTTTTCCATTGAAAATCCACCTGACGATATCGATCAATGTATTACCGTATTCACGACCCGGCAGGATACGGTATTCGGGGCCACCTTTATGTGTCTTGCACCGGAACATCCCCTGGTGGCCAAACTGTCAAAGGGAACGGACCAGGAACAACCGGTCGCTGAATTTGTAGAGCGCATCGCGCTGCAGGACCGGTCCGGCAGGGCCGTGGAAACCTATGAAAAAGAGGGGGTTTTTACAGGGGCCTGGTGTATCAATCCCTTGAGCGGGCGCCGGATGCCCATCTGGGCCGCTAATTTTGCACTGATGGCGTACGGGACCGGTGCGGTCATGTCGGTGCCGGCCCATGATCAGCGTGATTTTGATTTTGCCCGAAAATATGGACTGGACATCGTGGTGGTGGTCACACCGGACAAGGATGAAACGCCTGGCCGGCAAATGATCGAGGCGTATACGGGCGATGGGATCATGGTTAATTCCGGGCAGTTTGATGGGATTGAAAACCGCCGGGCCCTGGAAGATATTGCCTTCTGGCTGGTGGAAAACAGGATCGGCCATAAAACCGTCAGTTTTCGGATCAGGGATTGGGGGATTTCAAGACAGCGTTACTGGGGCGCACCGATTCCCATGATCCATTGCAAAAGTTGCGGAATCGTTCCGGTGCCCGAAGAAGACCTTCCCATTATACTTCCCGAGGATGCCGATCTGCTCGAGGGGGGTAAATCACCGCTTTCAGAACTGGATTACTTTGCCAAGACCACCTGTCCGCGATGCGGCCGCAGCGATGCCCGCCGGGAGACCGATACAATGGATACCTTTGTGGAATCGTCCTGGTATTTTGAACGGTATTGCAGCCCGGCCTGTGATGACGGTATGTTTGACAAGGGGGCGGTGGACTACTGGATGCCCGTGGACCAGTATATCGGCGGGGTCGAGCATGCCGTGCTGCATCTTTTGTATTCAAGATATTTTACACGGGTACTCAAGGATATGGGGCTGGTTAAATACAAGGAACCGTTTACCCGTCTTTTGACCCAGGGAATGGTCTGCAAGGAAACGATGACATGCCCGGAGCATGGATTTTTGTTTCCCGAAGAAGTTATTGGAAGCGGGGATGACAGGGTTTGTACAAGATGCGGCAGCCCGGTTACGGTGGGCAGGGTCGAAAAAATGTCCAAGTCGAAAAAGAATGTGGTGGATCCCAATATTCTGCTTGAAAAGTACGGCGCTGATACCACCCGGTTGTTTTGTCTGTTTGCAGCACCGCCTGAACGGGATTTGGAATGGAAAGCGCAGGGCGTTGAGGGCGGCTACCGTTTTCTGAACAGGGTATGGCGCTGTACCTATAGCTGGATCAAAGAAATTGCACATAGCGATCCTTACAGCGGCAGTATCTCCGAACTTGAGACCGGCCTGGGTGATTTGTATAAAAAAGTCCATGAAACCATTAAAAAAGTCGGCAAAGACATAGAAAACCGGTTTCATTTTAACACGGCCATCAGCGCCATAATGGAACTGGTAAATGCCATGCACCAGATAGAATATGAATCCGGAAATAAGCAAAAGTCAGCGGTTATGCGTCTTGCCGTGGAGACGACGGTTTTGCTTTTATCTCCGATTGTGCCTCATTATGCCGAGGAGATCTGGCAGGCCCTTGGTCATGATTCGAGTATTCTGCTGGCAACCTGGCCGGATTATAAAAAGGAAGCACTGGTTCAAGAGGATCTGTTGATTGTCGTCCAGGTAAATGGAAAGCTCAGAGGCCGATTCAGCGCTGCCGCTGACATGAGTGAAGATAAACTCAAGGCAGCGGCCCTTGCCGATGACCACGTCCGGAAGTTTATCGGCGGCAAATCCGTGAAAAAGATTATCGTCATAAAAGGGAAGCTGGTTAATATCGTGGTGTAATGCCCATGGAAGATCAATGATGCCGCTGAAGATAAAATATGAATATATCCGGATTGTTTTTTTAGGGATGCTGGTAATGCTGGTTTTTTCCTGCGGCTACCGGGTTGCCGGTTCAGGGCATCTGCCCGGCCCTACCCGGGATGTCAGGGTGGCTGTTTTTAAAAACCGTACATCCGAGACCGGTGTTGAAAATATTTTAACAAGGGCTCTCATAGCTGAGTTTGTACGCCGGGGTGTGAAGGCCGGTGGCGGTTCGGATGGGCGGTGTTCGGTGCTGAGCGGATCTGTGGCGTCGCTGCAGATTCATACCATATCCCGTAGCGGGCAGCAGACAGCGCTTGAAAGGCGGGTAATGTTGTCCGTTAATGTCAAACTTGACGGAATCGACGGCGCGACCCTTTGGTCGGCAAAAGGTATAACAGACAGCGAGGCCTATGATGTTGCATCGGATAAGTTAGAGACCGAACAAAGCCGGACAAAAGCGATTGAGACACTTTCTCGGCGACTCGCTGAAGTAATATACACCCGTATGACGGATGGATTTTAGGACTCCGGTTAGGGACTTTGTGTGGTCAGAAACTTATTTTTGCGGCAATTACGGTGCCTCTGCTTGCCGCAGGTTGAAAACAGGAAGTAAAAACGGCGCAAAAATCCTGAAAAAAGCTTAGGATCCATTTTTGCACCATTTTTTTGATTAGGCGCTTGCTGTGCCTACAAGTTTTTCAAGGCGGGATATTTTACGCGAACCCGTATTCTTATGGATGACGCCTTTTTTGACGGCCATGTCGATAATGGATTTGGCCCTGTTCAGGTCGGTTGAGACTGTTTTGTCGGGGTTTTCGCTGACCGCAAGACGGACCTGCTTGACAATACTTTTCACCTTGGTTCTGGTCGTTTTGTTACGAATCCGGCTGATTTCATTTTGCCGGGCGCGTTTAAGCGCGGATTTATGATTGGCCAAGTTATTAACTCCTTTTACTTAACAATAATGATAACCAACAATAGTTGTTTGTAAAAATGAATTTAATACAAAATCGATAATGGGCTGTCAAGATATTTTTAAATAAACTGCCATGGCCCGATGCCGATGTGAAATATAACTTGCCAGTGTGTATATGATTCAAAAACCGCATTTTCTGATTTATAACGTTCAGCCTGCCGCGATATAGATGAAAGAAACCAGAAAAGTGACAAAAGCCGCCGGCACGGTCGGCCTTGCAACGCTGCTGAGCCGGGTTCTCGGGTTTGTGCGCGATGCCGTCATTGCCGGGATGTTTGGCGCCACAATGAGTGCGGATGCTTTTTTTGTGGCCTTCAGAATACCCAATCTGTTGAGAAGGCTTTTTGCCGAAGGGGCACTGAGCATTGCCTTTATTCCGGTATTTACCGAATATCTCACCCTGCAGGGGCGTAAGGATGCGTTTGAATTCGCAAGATCGACCCTGCGGCTGCTTTCAATACTATTGGTATTTGTCTGTTTTGCAGGCATGCTGCTGGCGCCGGTGATTGTTTTTCTGATGGCGCCCGGATTTTTAGAATTTTCTGATAAATTCAATCTTACGGTCAGCTTGACCCGCTGGATGTTCCCCTATATAATCTGTATCTGCCTGGTGGCGGTGATGATGGGTGTTCTGAACGCTCTGGGTCACTTTGCGGCGCCTGCCCTGGCCCCTGTCCTTTTGAATATTGCCATTATCGGGTCGGCCTTTTTGATTGCGCCGCATATGGCCGAGCCGGTTCACGGTCTTGCGTTGGGTGTGCTCATCGGCGGGGTCCTGCAGCTTGCCCTGCAGTTTCCCTTTTTAATCCGAAAAGGATTTTATTTTCGGGAAAAGGCTGTTTTTTTCCATCCCGGCGTAAAAAAGGTCGGCCGCTTGATGCTTCCTGCGGTTTTTGGAGCGGCTGTTTATCAGATCAATATTCTGGTGGGAACGCTTTTGGCTTCGTTTCTACCTGAAGGCAGTGTGTCCTGCCTGTATTATGCGGATCGCCTGGTTCAGTTCCCCCTGGGACTCTTTGCCATGGCCACGGCAACGGCGGTTATGCCGAGTCTTTCCAGGCAGGCTGCAGTGGGAAATTATCAGGCGCTGCGGGACATTTTTGTTCATTCCATGAATCTGGTATTTTTTATTACCATTCCCGCCATGGTTGGTATGATTATTTTAAGGCAGCCCATAGTGGCCCTGCTTTTTAAAAGGGGTGCCTTTGATTTGCAAAACACGCGATTGACGGCATCGGCACTTTTGTATTATTGTCTGGGTCTGTGGGCATTTTCCGGTGTTCGGATCGTAATTTCCACATTTTACGCCCTGCAGGACACCCGCACACCTGTCAAGATGGGGGTTATTTCCGTCATTGCCAATGTGATTCTGGGTATCATACTCATGGGGCCGCTGGCGCATGGCGGCCTGGCCCTTGCAACGTCTCTGGCATCCATGCTTAATCTGAGCCTGCTTGTTCATGCGTTGTGGGACAGGATCGGCGTGTTACGGTGGCGCCGTATAGGCAGATCAATCGTCCGGTCAACGGTGTGTGCCGGCATAATGGGGGCTGTTATTCAGTGCGGGTTGCTATTTTTTAAAATACCGATTGTAATGCTTGGCACGTTAGACATTCTTGTGGATACCGGGAGTTGCATTATTTGCGGTATCGCACTTTATGTTTTGTTGTCATGGCTGCTGAAAAGCCCGGAACTTGAGCAAATCAGGCTGATGATCAGGCGTGATGAGGGTGGTTTTCCCAATGAATAAAATACAGAAAAGCCTGATGATGTTGACGGTCCTTGGTTTGTTTGCTTTTTCCCTGGTTATTATGTTCGACGACAACGGGTTTGTGGATTTGCAAAAAAAAAAGAACCAGCGCGATGAAATCATAAAGCAAAATCAGCGCATCAGAGATGCCAATCGCGGCCTTTACCGGGAAATCGACCGGCTGAAAAATGACACTGAATTTATTGAAAATGTTGCCCGGCAGGAACTTGGCATGATCGGCAGGGACGAATTGATTTTAAAACCGCAGGGTCGCGCTGTGAGTAGTGAAAAGTGAAAAACGGGAGCCTAATGAGCAAAGATCTGAATTTATATACAAAGACGATGGCGGGCATTTACGTTCAGCAGGGGTATTTTCAAAAAGCGATTGAAATCTACCGGCATCTGTTAGCGCGCGAACCCCACCGCGGGGACCTCAAAGCGGCGCTGAGCGCAGCCGAAAGTGAGGCGGCGAAAAATTGTACCGCAAAATCAGATGATTTTTTGCCCCTGTTTGCCGAATGGTTCGATCTTGTCCGAAAGTATAATGAGTTACAGAAATTGAAACGTTTCCTGAAAAAGTATTAAGCGTCGCGGTTTTTACGGGTGGTTATAAACATTGATTTATCAGTCTTTAACGTGTAATAGAGGCGATAACCCTGACGTGCAGGGGAAAAGGACAGTCTCTATAATAATTCAGCAAAGCCAGGCAGGAGAAAGAACATGAGCAAAATTGTAAAATTGAACAAAGGGTTGATGCTTTTAGTTGTCATGGCAACTTTAATGTTCCTGACAACCGGCTGCAGCCATTTTCAAAAAGGCGAAAAAAATTCCGAAACCCCGGTGGTGATGGAGCAGGATAGAGGTCCGGCCCCCCTGTATTATGATTTTGGAGATGTTTTGATTCCCAGCGAATTGAAAGTGGATAAAAAATCTTCATTTGTATTTCGTACGGCCAATTTTT
>CAZFXX010000064.1:0-12085 GCA_964522985.1 uncultured Desulfobacteraceae bacterium | reverse complement strand
GACCGTTGTAAGGAGGCAGGTTCATCTCCACTCCGGTATCCGTGGTCGCGGTAGGTTTGACCATGCTTTCCATACACCCCGGTGCCGTAGCAAAAAGCAGCACGGTCAACAGAACAAAAATCCAAGTTTTTTTCATAAACCCCTCCTTACATATTAAAATTAATAATTAAAAAGCCATTCAAATTTTAATTTTAAAATAAGAAATCCTATTAGTCAAGAAATGATCTTCTTGTAAAAAAAAATGAAAAATCAACCGGGAGTGTTTATTAATTTTTTTTTAATACCCCGTCCGCTTACGGCGGGGTCAAAGGCGGTGTTATAATCCGTCCCTATGGAATTAGGAAAAACCTCGCATAGTGTCTATAAAATCCGCTATCATATGGTGACGGCAGTAAAATATCGCAAGTCATTACTCAATAGCGAGATTGAAGATTGTATCCAGGAAACATTGCACGGTATTTCCGAACGATACGAAATATTAATAGATGAAGTTGGTTTCGATCAGAACCACATTCACATATTCTGTGGAGCCCCACCAAGGCTGGCTCCACTGAGAATAATAAGCATAATTAAATCAATCACAGCGCGAAAAATATTTGAAAGATTCCCCAGTCTCAAAGAACAAGAGTTATGGGGAGGAAAATTTTGGAGCGACGGTAAATATATAGGTACCGTCGGTGAAGCCACGTCTGAGAAAACAATTAGAAAATACATCAGGAATCAAACCCCTGACAAGAAGAAGGCTGAATCCCGCATGAAGCAACTTAAATTGTTTAAATTTGACTAATTCTCAAACTGGCACCCAGATACCCCGTCCGCTTGCGGCGGGGAGTGTTCATTTATCGGTTTACGCGTTTTATTTATTATTGCTCAGCAGTATTTCCAGAATAGCCGGGATATAGTGCTTTGCTTTATCACGATGAAAACGGCAGGCGCCGGCTCCCGGGTGACCGCCTCCTTCAAAACGTGACAGCATTTTGCCCACGTTGACATTGCAGCGCCGGTTGAAAATACTGTGTCCAACCTGCACGGCAACCATCTGACGGTCTTTGTCCGCATAGCTGATCCGGACGCTGACCACGGCTTTGGGGAACATGGAGTAAACCAAAAAACGGTTGCCATCCGGAGTTCGGTCCAGAGAGCGAAAGTCTGTTATCGACACCATTTTTTCCATCCGGGTATATTTTTCAAGAAATATTTTATATTCTGAATTGACGGTTTTTACCATTTTGCATCTTTGGGCAACTTCCCTGTTGGCCATGAGGGCTTCGATGTCATGCCGACATATCAGGTCGACCAGCAGATTCCAGTAAGGTTCATCTTCTTTTTGCCGGCCGGATATGGTCATAGACAGCAGTACGAAGATATACTTATCAGGATGCAGTACTTCATCTAGGGTAAGGTCCGCGGCATCGATCCGGTCAGTCTGCCGGATCAGGTCATGGTAGTTTTTTTTTAATCGCCCCTGATAATAACGGTACACAAGCCCAGCAGCAGAGGGCGCGATTTTAAAAGATCCTTCAAACCGGGTCTTGATGGTATTGGAATAATGATGGTCAAACCACAGGGCGCAGTTTTCATGATAGGGTAGATTGGCAATGATGTCCCCTTTTTGAATATCCACCATTTTTTTCTGAATTTCACTGGGTTCAACCCATTTAACCGGCTGATCAATGGCCTCAGCATCATAAATCAAGGCCGCACACACAATCCCGTCAAAATCTGGCCGGGTTACGATTCGCATATGATTTCTCCTGTATAAATTGTATTCGGCACCAGGTATTCCAAGACCCGGTCTTTGTGTATTGGGGTAATAATTTTTTTCAGGGTCAGGCGGCCGTGTGGCCCAATCCTGTCGTAAAATATGATTTTTTTGGGCATAAGAATCCTTCGGATTAATCCCTGGTGAGCTAAAGCCATTCAAACAGTCGGCGCCTTTTTAATAACGGCCATGCCCTGTCAGGCAAAAAATCAAAGATTTTAACGAGGCATGAAATAGATGAGTAGTGCGTCTTGCGTTGTGAGAGTTGCAACGTCGCTATTCTATTTTTCACTACTCAAAACCCATACCGCATTACTTTTGGTATAAAATCTGTGCACGGTTGTGTTTTACAAAAAAGTAAATGCGTCTGTCCTGCTGTATATTTATAATAATATAAATGCAGCAAAGATTTGACAAGTAAATTATTTTTCACTACATTTTGCGGGAATTTGAGTTACAACTGATCCGTTGCAGAATTTTGGATTGGCAATGTGAAAAGCATTATTCACGGAAAGTTGGCGAAATAAATGCGCAGGATAAAAAAAACAACCCAGCAGGAAAAACCCCGTATCCATGAATACACACTTCCGGGCGGCTGGGTAATACTGGCCGGCCGAACCGATTTGGATAATGATCGGCTGAGCCTTAAGGTTGCCGGTCAAAACGACTGGTGGTTTCATGTAAAGGGCATGCCTGGGAGCCATGTTATTTTGCAGGCCCGGCCCGATGCAACGCCTGATCGTGACACCCTCAAGCGTGCTGCTGCGGTGGCTGCCTATCACAGTAAGGCCCGATCCGGCGGTATAGTGGCGGTATCCGGTACCCTGGCACGCTATGTTACAAAGCCGCGAGGGGCCAAAATCGGTACGGTGAGTATTAGAAAGGAAACTGTCTTTAAAGTCCGGCCGGAATTGCCGGAAATATAATTTTAAAAAAACGGAAAGAATACCCATGATACACAAAAGAATGCAGGAAAAATTGCAGACCATCGAGGAAAAAACAAAGGCCCGCATCCAGGCTGGCAGTGATCCGGCTTTTGCCCGCTGGCAGGGGGCCCTTGAGTCGGTGCTTTCAACCATGGAGCCCTATCTTGTTGCCGGGCAGATTGTCACCATCGACACGCTTGAAAAAAAAGATGCTGCGGTTTTTCAAAGGCTGTACGCAACCCTTGACCTGGCACCCTATATCACTGCCGTGTTTTTGTCGGGCGACATTTCGAGCCGCACCAGTCCACCCAAAGCGGCGGCATCGATCCAGCGAATTCCTGAAGGCGGCATATCCAGTAAAGTGCTGGTCAGCAAACACAACGATTACAGGCGTCTCATGGTTGCTGAACTCGGTGAGCCCCCTGTCCGGGCCGGAGTTGATATCTTTCAGGACGGGAATCTCCTGGGCAGTTACGATTATGAAACACCCAAAGACTGCATGGAGGCTCTTTCCAAGGTGATATGGATTCATCTTAAATCAAAGGTTAAATGGTCTATAGCGGATATTGTGCTGTATACTGAAAACTGGTTTTTAAGGAGTGCCTCAGGCAAAATCATCGATTTGCCCGTGCATCAGGATCATTCTTATATTCATCATCCGATACTGCTCAATATTAGTGAGGTCGATGCGATTTTTAAACTAATGCGGGTCACCCTGGCCCGGTTGCTTCACGATTTTGATCAGGTTGCGGAGGCACTCGATCCTGCTTTTCAATTTGAAAATTCGGAAGCAGGCCATATCAAAATAACAAGGGAAGGTATTGGGCAGGGGAGAAGCGATCAGGTGGCGGCACTGAATGATTTTATCGTCAACAATCTGCTCGAACTGCTGAAACTTTTACGGGGTTACGATATTATAAAGTTTGAAAATTTTTCTGAAAAAGACAACACGGCCTTTAAGGATTCTTTTGCAAAAACCGTTGCAGAAACATACCAGCGGTTGGTGGAGGCCTTTGAAGTTCGAAGTTGATTTGTTATGGTCGATATACTTCTTATCCAACCGCCTATCCGGGATTTTTATCTGACAAAGAAAAGGACGATCCCCTATGGCCTGACCGGCATTGCGGCGGTGCTGATAAAAGAGGGGTTTTCAGTAGAAATTTTGGATGGGCTGGCAACCTCAAAATCGCGCTGCCTAGACTGGCCAAAGGAGATGCAATACCTGAAAAAATTTTACGGGCGTTCCGATATATCGCCATTTGGGCTGTTTCACAGTTTTCGCCATTATGGTTACAGCTATGAATTTATTGGTAACCGGATCCGCCACGCCAATCCGTTTATTGTCGGAATCTCTTCTCTTTTCACGGCTTACTGTGACCAGGCCCATCGGGTTGCCAAGATTGTTAAGAACATTTTTCCGGATTGTCATACGGTTTTCGGAGGACATCATCCCACAGCCATGCCCGGCAAAGTTATGGTGTCTCCATTTGTTGATTTTGTCCTGAGAGGGGAGGGAGAAGTCTCCATGCCCCTGCTTGCCAATGCCCTGAAATCAGGAACCAGTATCGAAAAAATTCCTGGAATTGTTTTTCGGAAATTAGACGGCAGGTTGCATATCAGCGAACCAGCGGTAATGGAAAAGCCGGATCAATTTCCATTGCCTGCCTTTCATCTGGTCAAGCATGGTTTCTACCGCCGCAAGAAAAGACCGAGTGCCGTCATTGTGACCAGTCGCGGCTGTCCCATGCAGTGTACCTATTGCTGTGTGGGATCTGCATCCTGGAACAGATACCGCCAAAGATCGGTTGCGTCCGTACTTCGGGAGATAAAAAATGCGGTTTTAAACTACAATGCCGGTTTTATTGATTTTGAGGATGAAAATATTTCGCTTGATAGAAAATGGTTTTTAGAACTGCTACGGCGGATAAGATCGGAATTTAGCGGGTTTGATCTGGAGTTAAGGGCCATGAACGGTCTGTTCCCGCCGTCTCTGGATGGCCAGGTGGTTAGGGCCATGCAAAAGGCCGGGTTTAAAACTTTGAATCTTTCTCTGGGCACTATTGATAAAGTGCAGTTAAAAAAATTCAAACGGCCTGATGTTACCCGAGCATTTGAAGGGGCCCTTGATCTGGCAGTATGCAACAAGATGGATGCGGTGGGGTATATCATTGCCGGTGCACCGGGACAGAAGGCCGTCGATACGATTTCAGATCTTGTTTTTCTGGCCGGTCAAAAGGTGCTGACCGGTTTGTCGGTTTATTACCCGGCACCAGACAGTGCGGATTTTGCATTATGTAAAAAACTGAATATTTTGCCGTCGAGTCTCAAACTCATGCGCTCCACGGCTCTTCCGCTGTCCCATGTCACCTCCAGAATTCAGTCGGCAACGTTGTTGCGGCTGTCCAGAATTATTAACTTCATGAAAGGTTTGATCGGGCAGGGTATTGCCATTCCTTCGGCAAAGGCGTTTACTATGGAAGCTTTGCCTGATGATCGACGGAAGGCCGGGCTAAAACTTTTGCAATGGTTTCTGCATGACGGGCGTATCAGGGGCGTCACAGGAGATGGCCGGATATATGCGCATGTAATTGATGAAGATTTGAGCCGCATGTTTATTGAGCAGCTTCAGCTTGAATCCGAATGGCGCGTAGTCGCTCCATGATTGGTGGGTGGGAGTAGTTGAGGAAGACATAAAACGGGTGGGGCATCAGGTTCGACAGGTTGTGCACCGATAATTTTTTAAGTGCATTGGCCATGGCCTCGGGATCGCCGGTTGTCTGTACTGCAAAGCAATCGGCCTCGTATTCATTTCTCCGGGACCGGATCTGCATAAAAATGTTCATGAAAAAATCCATGGGAGAATAGAGCATGCTGAAAAAAATAAGCCCGGCATACATCGATGTTTGTTTGATGTAAAATGCATCAAAGAGCCCCTGGCAGGAAATGAAAAAAGAGAGGAGGAAGAAGAGGACTCCCATCTGGCAGATCCCGATGGCCAGGGTCTGGATAATATGCCGTTTTTTGTAATGCCCCATCTCGTGGGCCAGTATCGCTACCAGTTCCCTTTCCGTATGCTTCTCTATTAACGTGTCAAACAGGACAATGCGTCTATTTTTTCCAAAACCGGTGAAAAAAGCATTGGATTTTTCGGATCGCCTGGAGCCGTCCATGACATATACATTTTTTAAGGGGAAATGAATCGATTGTGCGTATGCGAGGATAGCCTCTTTGAGTTTCCCTTCTTCGACAGGGGTAAATCTGTTGAAAAGGGGCATGATCCATGTGGGTGCGATAAACTGGATGATCAACATGTACGCTGTGACGCCGATCCAGCAATAGAGCCATGCCCAGGTCCCTATATATTCAAAAAAAACCAGTATGGCCGCGAGCAGGGGCGTGCCCAGCAGGATGGACAGCCCAAGGCCTTTTGCCAGGTCCGTTATATAGGTGTATTTTGTGGTGTGATTGAATCCGAACCGCTTTTCAATCACAAAGGTGGAATAGATACTGAACGGCTGCATGAATACAGCATACGAAAGTGCCAGTATTCCCATATACAACAGACCCGAAGGTACCGGTCCCCATTCAAAGGACCTCACCCAGTGATCCAGCAGGGCAAAACCTCCGGAAAACCAGAATAGAAAAAAAACCAGCAGGTTGAAGGTTTCGGTGACAAATCCGAAGTGTGTCGTGGTCCTCAAGTAGTCCTGGGATTTTTTGTATTGAACTTTATCATATACGTCCCTGAAACTTTCGGGAAGTTTGATTCCAAGGACCTTGAGGTTCAGAACGTCCGCCCCAAAATGAAGGGCGGTGTTTAAAATGATGGTCACCAGTATAATAATCGCTATTAAATTCATAAGTTATCCGGTTTCTGCCGGTAAGGGTGCCGTCTACGGCATGACTCCCGAATATGATGGTTGATGCTTATTCAGGGTTTACACAAAAATAAGCTTGCAATTTTAAGTATCTATGCGCCCGGTCGGTAAGGTGCTATGTACTTTTCGGTATTCATCACGGCAGATCAATCGAGCTAAGATGTGCCAGTGTCGCCACCATTTACGATAAATTCTTTACCATAGTCAAGTATCTTATTTTCGAGCCTTCATATGCTTGTGCAAATTTGTGAAGCGCTTACCTTCTTTACTTTGATGTTATAGTATCCGGGTGCCGAATGGTATGAATAAAAAACCTGTTGATTCTTCTCAAATTACAATTTTTTTTTGCAGTCTGAAATTACAAGATACAATTTTGTTGAAAAAATATTCCTTGTTTGTTAATTTTCTTAAATAAAACAATAGTTGTTTTGATATACTGAAACTGCTGCGGTTTTAAAAAATGTATCTATCGCATCAGCGTTCTAATTTTTTTTCGTGAAATTCAGTGATTTTGTTTTCTGGTTTTATATGGAAGAAGTGAGATATGAATTTTTGAATAATGCCAGATAAATCGGCGATTTTGCTTTACTCATTACTCACAACACACCACTTATGATTATTTACTTTCCCGGAGGTTTGATAATGAATCGATCTAAGGCGATTTTTTTGATTTTGTTTGCGTTTACTATTGCACTATACGGTTGCTCGTCAGATGAGCAAAGAAAGGCTTCCCATCTGGCAAAGGGGAATGCCTATTTTGAAAAAGGCGAATATAAAAGTGCCGAGCTGGAGCTTAGAAATGTGATTCAGATCGACCCTAAATATATGGCGGCTTATGAAAAACTGGGACAGGTGTACCTAAAACTGGGAAATGCCCAGCAGGCTTTTAAAACCTATTTAAGGGTGGCGGAACTCGACCCTGAGAATATGAATGCGCAATTGAAACTGGCTACATTTTATATGCTCGGCAAAAAATTGGATGAATCGCATGAAAAAATTGATATGGTTTTAAAAAAGCGGCCCGAGGATATAGGCGCCTTTTTTTTGTTGGCGGGTGTTTATAATCTGGAGAAGAAGTTTCAGGACGCCGAATCCGTTTTTACTAAAATACTTGAACTGGACGCAAATCAGACAAAGGCCTACCTGGGATTGGCCCGTGTGCTCATGCAGCAGGGAAAGTTTGATGATGCGGAAAAAAAGCTGAAAACGGCGGTGGATCTGGATGTAAAAGAGATCCAACCTTCCCTGGCGCTGTTTGAGTTTTATATGAATCGGAAAAAATTTAACATGGCCCTTGCAACTATAAAAGATGCCATTGAAGAAAACCCGACTGATGCGGATCTGTACATTGTACTGGGTAATTTTTATTACAGCAGAAAAAAGCAGGGTAAAGCTGAAGCCGCCTATCTAAAGGCGATTGAAACAGCCCCGGAAAATGTTAAATTCTATATGGTTGCAGCCGGCTTTTATGATGCAATCGGAAATAAAAAACAGACAATGGCCATGTATAACCGGGCACTTGAACTGCGGAAGGACGATATCCGGGTCATGGACGCCGTTGCCAGGTACCATTTCAAGAATGGGGCTGTGGATGATGCCGAGGTCTATGTCGATAAAATGCTTGAGAAAAGACCGGCCTATTTCCCCGCCAGGATGCTTAAAGGTGAGCTGTATATTTTAAAAAAGCAATTTATCGACGCCCTTTTGTTGTTTGAAGATCTTGCAAAGCAGGAACCCAGATCCGCCAGAGCGCATTATTTTAAAGGCCTCGCTCATATCGGCAAAAATGACGCCGGTTTGGCCAAAACATCCCTATTGCGGGCCATCGAGTTGAACCCCCGGTATATAAAGGCAAAACTTATACTGGCGGAGCTGTATATGCGTGAAAAAGCATTTGAGCTGGCCAGTAAAGAAGGAGAAGATATATTAAAAATTCTGCCTGATAACTACCCGGCAAAAATGATTATTGGCAATGCCTTGATGTATCAGGGAGACCACGATGCTGCTGCCTCGATTTTCAATGAGTTGATCAAACTTGATCCCAAAAATCCTGCGGGCTATTTTCGGCTGGGCCTTCTCCAGCGGTTGACAAAACAGTATGACAGGGCCCTGGCTAATTTTAAAAAAGCACAGGCCATAAACCCACGTCTCATGGATGTATTTACAAATATCGTTTTTTTGCATAGTGCTCGGAAAGATTTTGTCACGGCCCTTGAACAATGCGACCGACAGGCTCAGATTGCAAAGGATTCACCGGCATTGCTGGCAGTCATTTATAATTTAAAAGGAGAGGTAAATCTGGCACAACAAGAGATAGCTGTGGCTGAAATCTGTTTTCAGGATGCCATTACGCAAAACCCGGATTTTTTAAGGCCGTATTATGCCCTGGCACGTATATATCTCAAAGGTCATCAGGAAGATAAGGCCATCGCTCAGTATCAGTCGCTTTTGGTGAAAAATCCAAACCAGGTTGTTCCGCACATGCTCCTGGGAACCATTTTTGATATGCAAAAAAGATTTGATCTTTCCGAAGAACAGTATCGGGCGGCACTGGAGATTGATCCAAATTTTGTGCCGGCCGCCAATAATTTGAGTTATCTTCTGGCCAATCAGGACAAAGATCTTGACAAAGCCCTGGCCCTTGCTCAGATAGCCAAGGAGAAGTTGCCCGATGACCCCAGCGTAATGGATACCCTTGGATGGATATTATATAAAAAGGGGCTTTACGACAGTGCGATCAATGAATTTACAGATAGCCTGGAGAAAATTACCGATAACCCGACGATTCATTATCACCTGGGAATGGCATATTACAAAAAGCAGGATTTAAAACAGGCCCGCAGGCAAATGGAAAAAGCCCTGTCTTTGAACCAGTCTTTTGACGGTGCAGACAAGGCCAGAAAAATTTTATCCGAGCTTTAACGATCTGTTTGAGATAAAAATCGTTGGATATGCGTTTTGAGTAGTGCGAAATAAATCAGCGGGGTTGCCGCTTTTATAACGCATCACTTACATGTTTTATGGTTTTCATTGGCTCATGGACGGTATTCTGAGACTGGTTGCGCCGTCAACTCATGTATGCAACAGAGAAATCGAAATTTTTAGATCAAGACCGCAAACGGGATGAAATTTTTATCATTTAAAATACTGGTTGTTTTCGTTCTGTTGCCGCCGGTGTGTTATATCCTGTCTATTCAATATTTGGAAAATTATTTATCCCGAAAATATTCAAAGGAAATAGAAGAAATTTATATCGGTGACACCGGTCCGCTGTTTGCCGGCAGTGCTTTGCTCGGCCAGGTCATTAACGATCATATTGATGAATATCTTCGAAATATAACGTTGATACGCTGGGGTGTGGTCGTAAATGTGACGGTTCGCGCCGCCAATGGTCAGCGTGTCTATCCGGCATATGCTAAAACCGAAGAGGATTCCATTACAGAGTCCGACCCAATGCAGATGGCAGCCGAAAACTACCGGATACTGCAGAAAGGGTTGAATATAAGAGTGGATGTGTCCCTGCCGCATAACACGTTGATTTCAAATTCAATGCTGGGGGGATACAGTATTATTTTTATGCTGGGGCTGTATTTTTATTATAGAACCGGTGCCCGCAAAATTATGATCGAGGAACGCCGACAGCGTGAAAATATCGACAAACTTGTTGCACTGGAGAAAAGTCAATCACAAAAGCTATCTTTTTTAACACAAAATCGGGAAGAGCTGGCAGTTGAAATTGAAAAAACCCGTGAACAACTTGAAAATGAAAAAATCGAAGCCAGCATAAATGAAGATAATTTCATAGAAGAAATCGTCAAACTTGAAGAGAAGATATCCGAAAATGTTGCGCTTCAAAATGAGCTGCAGGAAAATATCGAAAAACTGCAAAAAAAAATCGGATCTTTCAAGCAGGTTAAGAGACCGGAAACCACAAAAACAAAGAAAGAGAAAAAGAATATCAAAAAAAAATTCACTGTTCTTTATAAAAATATTATTATCCATGACCGTGCCCTTAATGGTTTCATGGCTTTATCAGATGACCTGCAGATCAAGGGCGAAGAAATTATTCATCAACTGAATCATGACGCGCAGCAGGTCCCGGTAAAACGTAAAGTTTTCAGCAAGAAAAGCCGCGTGACAGTGCTGGAAGTTTTGTTTGCTTACAAGGGAAGGCTTTATTTTCGAAATATAAACGGGAAAATCGAGATTCTTTCCATAGGAACTAAGAACAGCCAGGCCGGTGATCTTGCCTTTCTGGATAATCTTTGAAAAGAGGCGGTATGTATTTATCTCATTACAATTTGCAGCAAAAACCGTTCCAGATCAGTACTGATCCGGAATTTTTATGGATGGGTGAGAAGCATAAAGAAGCATTGGCCATACTTAAATATGGTATTTTAGACAATCGTGGATTTATTCTGCTTACCGGAGATGTCGGCACAGGTAAGACCACACTTATTTATGCGCTTGTAAACAGCCTCGGGGATAATACCGTGGTGGCCATGATACCTGATCCTAATTTGGAATTATTTGATTTCCTGAAATATATAGCTGATTCTTTAAATATGGATCAGCGTTTTAAGAGCAAGGGCGAGTTTTTGATCAAGTTCAGAAAATTTTTGATCGACAATTTCAATAACGGCAGAAAAGTTCTGCTGATCCTGGATGAGGCCCAACGGTTGAATCATGAACTGCTTGATGAGGTGAGGGTTTTATCCAACATAGAGGCCCAGAATACAAAATTGCTGAATATTTTTTTTGTGGGCCAGGATGAATTCAATGATATATTACTGGAAAATAAAAACAGGGCCTTAAGGCAACGGATTACGATAAATTATACGATTGATCCATTGACGAAAAGTGAAACCGACGCCTATGTCCGATATCGGCTGAAAACTGCAGGATCTCAAGAAACGCTCTTTGATATCGATGCTCTTCGTGAAATACACCTGTTTTCAAAGGGGTATCCACGCCTTGTCAATATCATATGTGATCATGCCCTGCTGACAGGATATGTGAGGGGTATCCGGCAGATAACTTCGGATATTGTCGCCGAATGTGCCCTGGAATTAAAAATACAACCCAGTCAAAATAAGGAAGCACAATCGGAGGTCAACGAAAATAGACACTCAATGGTTGAACACAGTACCGGTAAAGCTGTTTTGCAGCCCGGTGTTTCCTGCCACACCATGGAACCGGGAGGCAATCCCAGCCTGGAGATGAATTCCGCTTATAACGGTATCATGGCACAATTGATTGATTTGGTAAAAAATCTTTCCGAAGACCAACAAAAAAAAATATTAAAAATTTTAAAAAAATGGGCATCAGCGGATAAACGGACGTTTAAACGTAAACCCTGTCTGGTTCCTATTGATTATTCATCGGCTGACAGGGCTTTCAGGGATTTTGTTCAGAATTTGAGCGTTGGTGGTGTATTTATTGAAACCCGTGAATCGTTTTCTGATGGACAAACCGTTACATTGACCCTGAATATACCTAATTCTCATAATCATTTTAAA
>CAZFXX010000063.1:0-12088 GCA_964522985.1 uncultured Desulfobacteraceae bacterium | reverse complement strand
CGATAGGCGGGAAGCAGGGAACCATGAATATTGATGGTCCCTAAAGGGGGAATATCCAAAAGTACCTGGGACAGGATCTGACCCAGGGCCACCACAACGAAAAGGTCCGGTTCAAGGGCACGTACCTGATGGATAAACGACGGGTCCTGTATGGTTTGGGGCTGAACCACCGGTAACCCAAGGGCCAGGGCCGATGCTTTCACCGGTGGTGATGTCAGTTTGCGCCCTCGTCCTTTGGGCCGATCCGGCTGGGTGACCACCCATGCCACATCATACCCTTTTAGTGGTAGTATATTAAGGGCCGGAACGGAAAAATCCGGTGTTCCCATAAAAATAATTTTCAACGGTTTTGATTTCATTTTGATTTTAGTTGTTTTTTTACCCTGCGGGTATACACCTGTCGTTTGAGGGAGCTGATGTGGTCGATAAAAAGGATGCCGTTCAAGTGATCGATTTCATGTTGCAGGATCACCGACAGAAATTCCTGGGTTTCAATGTGTACCGGTTTGCCGTTCCGGTCCACGCCCTCAGCGACAACCGCATCGAACCGGCGGACATCGGCCCTGAAATCCGGAACGCTCAGACATCCTTCGTTTTCAGAAAGTCGGGTGCCCTCTTTGGAAATAACAACAGGGTTGATCAGGACTCCGGGTTCACGTTTTTCAGCGCCGGCGGTGGGATCATAAACGATAATGCTTTTGTCGATGCCGGCCTGAATGGCGGCCAGGCCCACACCCGGTGCCTGGTACATGGTTTCGATCATGTCATCAATGGTTTTCTGGATTGAATCATCAATATTTTCAACAGGTTTTGTTGGCCGTTTAAGAAAATTGTCTGGAAATGTCACAATGTCCAATATTGCCATAATTGTACGCCTCGCTTTATTTGTAAGATTGTTGAAGGCTGAAGGAATTCTGCCTATCGGTGGGCACAGCACCCTATGATTTTGCCTTCCGCCTTCTACCTTCCGCCTTCTACCTTCCGCCTTCTACCTTCAGTCTTCTACCTTCTACCTTTTTACCATAACTGACTTTTAAAATATTGACACCGGTGGCCACGGCGGAACCCATTCCGATGAGGATAACCGGAAACATCTGTACCACGTGGTTGGCCAGTGTATAGCCGGCCGCGTGGCTGGTGGATATACCGAACAAGGCCAGTGCAAAAATGCCCCCGGCTTCCCACAGTCCCCAGAATCCGGGCACGGAAGGAAGTGCGATGAAAAAACAAATTATAATCATGACCCCTGAAATTTCAAGAAACGACAATCCGATTCCGGGGCATCCCAAGGACAGGGTATAGTAGGAAAAAGCACTAAGACCCCATATCAGTAATGAAAGACCCAGGCACATGCCCGTTTTCCAAGGATGTTTCAGCAGTTCGAAACCGTCTGATAGGTGGTCCACAAGACCCGAGAGCGGTGTACATAGTTTTAGCTTTATTTTTTCCCTGGTTTTCGGGCCGGTCCAGAAACACATCGCCGGCATGATGCCAATTACTTTTTTGACCCATTGCTTTGATTTCTCAATGGTCAGTGTAAGTATCCCGGCAATCAGGATGAGGCTGAGTTTACCCATGCCGGCACCAACGGCAATAAGGGTCCCCCTGTTTAAGTGAAATCTTCCAAAGGTCATATCAAGGTCGGGATTAATTTCAATGGTGGCCAGTACAAGTGCAAAAAAAACAATTAAAAATAAAAAATCAAATATTCGTTCGGCGGCCACTGTCGCAAGCCCTGTGGAAAAAGGGACCTGCTCATTTTTTTGTAAAATAACCGGTCGGGCCACTTCGCCCACACGGCCGGGCAAGATGCAGTTGATCATAAAACCGATCATTAGTGGATGGAATGCCTGCCAGAAACCTATTCTTTGGGTAGCCCCCAAGATGATTTGCCAGCGCATGGTTCTGAATACAAAACATAAAACAACGATCAGAACCGAGATCGTCGCCCAGAAGGGGTCAATGGTGCCCATATAGGATCGCAGTTCACCAAACGGTACGTTTTTAAAGGCAAAATAAAGCGCTGCAAGGGATAAAACGATTCCCAGAGAAAAGGAGATGTAAATTTTATTTTTCATATAAAAAATTAAGATGATTTTGCAACGACAGGTGAAAATATTTATATGCCCACGGTGTCTGAATGGGTGATGTCAGTGCCGGTTATCAGAGTATTGTGCGGGCCCTGATAATATCTTTTTTAATTTGTTCCGAAAGCTTTGAAATATTTACAAATTTGATTTCATCCCGGATGCGTTTGATAAAATTGACACGGATTTTCTTTCCGTACAAGTCCTGGTCAAAATCGAGGATATGAACCTCAACGGTGAGGATGTGGTCATCAAAGGTGGGACTGTAGCCAATATTAGCGACGCCCTTGAGCCTTTCGCCGTTGAATTGTACAGTGACCGCATAGATGCCGATTTTGGGGCACAGTTCATCATGCAGGTTGATGTTGGCGGTGGGAAACCCAAGCAGTTTTCCACCCCGGTTGCGGCCTTTGACAACCGTTCCGCGGATTTGATAAAAACGACCCAGGAGTTTGCGTGCCTCGGCCAGCTTGCCCGCCATCACGAGCTTGCGAATACCGGTACTGCTGATTCTGTCCGGAAGAGCGTTTGCCATCATGATCCAGTTGGGCGTAATGACTTCAAAATCAAGTTCTGACGCCAGGGTTCCCAGCATTTCAAGGTCGCCTTCTCTCTTTTTGCCGAATGTATAGTCCCGGCCCACAACCATGGCCCTGGTCCCGATCCGGTCTACGATGATATCCTTTATAAATGATCGGGCCGTAATATCTGCGAATTCCGGTGTAAACGGCACGCAGATCAAAACATCGATGCCCGAGCTTTGAATCAGTTCTATTTTCTGCTCATACAGGGTGATCAGTGGTGGATGACCGTTTGGCCTTAAAACCCGGATAGGGTGGGGTTCAAACGTCATGGCTACCGAGGTACCGCCTATGCTGTCGGCCTTTTCCATCACTTCATGAAAAAGTGCCTGGTGTCCCAGGTGGACACCATCAAAATTTCCTATGGTAATAACGGTATTTTTAAAAGGTTTTGTTATGTTTTCAATTCGTTCGATAAGTTTCATATCAATGGTATCCATGAAATTATTGCCGGCAAAATATTCTCGTTACTTATTTTTATTTGACCTGAAAGTGTTTCCATCATCCTTTCAATGAAAACAGTTGTGCGTCTGTATGAACCGGTTTAAAATAAGTTAAAACAAAAATCCAAAAATGCAATAAATTGGCTTGACATCAAAATTAAAATCACATATGTAGAGCAACTTCCGAGGGAAAGCAATATTTAATTTTTCTCAGGTAAAACACGCCGAAGTGGCGGAATTGGTAGACGCGCTAGGTTCAGGGTCTAGTCTTCGTATGGAGGTGGGAGTTCGAGTCTCCCCTTCGGCACCATTAAATAAAACAAGGGGTTACGCTAAATTGTTGAAGTAAAGCGTGATCCCTTTTTGTATTCAGTGCCTATCCTGTACCCTGTCTTGCCTATTGTTTGTAACCGTAAAATAGGGTAAATACGGTTATATGATCAAAATTACACACGATATCGAGCTTGATGAAAAAGAGATCTCATTTGATTTTGTCCGGGCATCGGGCCCCGGCGGACAGAATGTGAACAAGGTCGCTACCGCTGTTCAGTTGCGTTTTGATGTAAACAACGCCATCGGGATTCCCCACCATGTAAAATTCCGATTGAAAAAACTGGCTGGAAAACGCCTGACCGATGAAGGCATACTCATCATTCAGGCGAGCCGTTTTAGAAGGCAGGAGCAGAACCGGCAGGATGCCACAGAGCGTCTGATTCGGCTCGTGCGGGCCGCTTTAATAAAACCGATACCACGGGTACGGACCCGGCCGACAAGAGCCTCAAAAGAACGCATGCTGTTTTCCAAAAAACAAAGGGGCCGGTTAAAGCAGTTGCGGCGAAAAAATGTCCATGAGGAATAACACTGAATGATCCTTTTTCTACTCGCATATTTGAGCATCTACGGCGGCGTACATTTATACGCTTTCCTGAAATTAAAAAAGGGCTTTGACCTGGGACTCCCGGTTTACCTGATTCTTGCCGTATTCATGGCCCTGATGGTGGTTGCCCCCATCCTGGCCCGTATACTGGAGCATTATGGGCAGGAAACCGTTGCCCGGGGTCTGGCCTACGTCGCATTCATCTGGATGGGGCTGCTGTTTATCTTTATCTCGACCTCATTTTTTTTTGATATCTACCGGCTGTTCCATTTTATGGCCCGGCAGTTGACCCAAAGCCCCCTTGCCGGCCTTACCCTTACTATCCGGCATTTCTGCATCCTGTCGATCATACTCTCTTTTATCGTTGTCCTATATGGTTATTTCGAGGCGCTGAATATTAAAACCGAACATATAACCGTGAAAACGGATAAGCTGCCGGATCAAATTAAAAGGGTGAGGGTGGTTCAGATATCCGATGTGCATCTCGGACTTATCGTCGGGAGATCGAGACTCCAGCGAATCCTTGATCAGGTCACCAGGGCCCGCCCGGATATCCTGGTGTCCACCGGTGATCTCGTGGACGGCCAGATGGATAATCTGGAAACACTGGCCGGCATGCTTTTGTCCATACCTGCAAAATATGGAAAGTATGCCATCACCGGCAATCACGAATTTTATGCCGGGCTTGATCGTTCGCTGGCATTTACCGAGAAGGCGGGCTTTACCATTCTCCGGGGGCAGGGAATGACCGTTGACAATGTGATCAATATCGCGGGAGTTGATGATCCTGCCAGAGGCCCCTACAGAACCGGTCAGGCTGTCTCTGAAAAGGCGTTGCTGGGAAAGCTGCCCCGTGACCGATTTACTCTTTTTTTGAAGCATCAGCCCATCGTCCGCCATGAGTCTTCAGCCTTGTTCGACCTCCAGCTTTCAGGCCACACCCACAAGGGGCAGATCTTTCCTTTCAACCTGGTGACCAAACTCTATTACCGCAGGCACGCAGGCCTGTATAAACTGGATAACAATGCTCTGCTTTATGTCAGCAGGGGATCCGGAACCTGGGGACCGCCGGTTCGATTTTTGTCTCCTCCGGAGGTTACGGTTATTGATATTGAAAAAATGGTTTTTGTCGAATATTGGCAATAGGCGCCAATTTTTTGTCAGCGGATGTTTTATAAAGTGAAAGCGTTTCAAAGATCTTATCAATTCAAGAGGTGAAACCCAAATTTTTATAAATATTATCAAAAGGTTAATTGGTACAATGATATTGTAATGCCATTTTGTTAGTTTTTGGTATGTATTTTGCTTTAATAGAATTCGAGATGAGTGGGTCTGGGGTAACGCGAAGAGAGAACAGACGATATATTACCTTTATTGTTAGGGAGCTGACAAGATATCCATATGAAATTCAAAAAAGTCGGGATTGCTTTATTTGTTTTTATCTTAGCCGGGGTTGTAATTTTTACCCAAATCCTGATTCGGCAGGAAGAAAAAGCAAACACAAGAGAGATATATTATATTGGAAACCAGGTTGTTAGCCTTATTGCACTGTATTCGATCAATGATTTTAAAGGTGATAAACGGGATTTCATTATAAAAACGCTGATGGCGTATAATTTTTATCAAAGCCTTGTTTATTGTTTCATCAGCGATCAAAACGGAACGCCGGTCGTGTCTTTAACCCCGGGAAATATCGGAATTGAAATTCCAAACTACATTCAAACCAAGTCCCTGGCCGCCATGGGGTTGACCCGCCAGCCTTTTAAAACCATGGAATCGGGCGATAAGATTTATGAATTTGCCAAACCAATTTTTGAAAACGGTGAAAAAGCAGGTACGGTTAGAATAGGCCTCAAGCTACCGCTTATTTCCATCATTTCCATGCAGCGGGTCAGCCTGCTGGCCATGCTGTCTTTTTTTATCATTTCAGCCGCTGCCATTGTTTATTACGGGTTTTTACATGCCCTTAAACCGCTTGAACGGTTTTCGGGAAATATTTCAAATAGAGCCGGCGGTTCAGCCGCTGTGTCAAACAACGCCGCCAAAAATTTTAATCTAGCGCCAATGATACAGTCGTTTGAAAACGCGATGGTTCAATTTGAAAAACGGTTCGTAAAGATCGAAACAAACAACAAAGAGCTGGCCTCCAGGATCAGTGTTCTAAGGTTTAAAAAAAATCAGGTCATTCATATTCTCAATTCTATTAACTTCGGCATTATCATCATTGATATTCAGGACAATGTGGGCCATATTAACGATTACATGCTCAATCTATTGAATATGGAGCGACCGGATGTCGTTGATCATCCTCTGGAAGAAATTTTACAATATCCGGAGATCCTATCCTTTGTCTCACACCACAACAGGCTTGAAAACCTGAAGGCCAATGGCCATGTCGACATGGTATTCCCTGATCTGGCACTCGGTGAAACGTTTAGAATTTCCTGCGTCCATCTCACGGATGGGGATCATGGGGTGATTGGAAAAATAATTCTGTTCAATAACGTAACCGGAGAAAAGGTCGCTGAAAAAGCAACACTGGAATTCAGTGCCCACCTGTCCCATGAACTGATAACACCGCTAACCACCATTAAATCCTACAGCGAAATGTTAATGGACGGGGAAATTGAAGACCACGAAACCCGGAAAGAGTTTTATAATACCATAAACAGCGAGACGGCCCGATTATCACGCCTCATCAAAGACCTTCTCAATTTATCGAAAATTCAGATGGGCAGCATGAGCTTGAATAAAAATCTTGTTAAATTCGACTCCTTTTTTAAGGATTGTCTTGCAGCGGTGGAAGGTGTCGCACGAAAAAAAAATATTTCGATCCAGATGTCTCTGCCGGACAATCCCCCTTCTCTGGTCGGCGATAAGGATCAGCTCGAAGGGGCGGTCATTAATATCCTGAGCAATGCCGTAAAATACACGCCTGAAAAGGGAAGGATCGATTTTGAATTAAAAGAAGAAAATAACATGGTTGTCTTTGACATCAAAGATACCGGTTATGGCATGTCAAGGGAAGACATGTCTCATATATTCGATAAATTCTACCGCTCCAATAATCCGCAGATTTCCGAGCAACAGGGTGTCGGCCTCGGACTGGCCATCACTTCTGAAATTATCTATCTCCATGAGGGAGAAATCGAGGTTGAAAGCGAACTGGGCCATGGCACCCATTTTACCGTAAAGATACCAAAGGGAGAGTATTACCTTGGAAAATAATAGTAAGGTACTGGTCATTGATGATGAGGCCCCTATTCGACGGGTGCTTGAACTTAAATTAAAGAACAGGGGCTTTCAGGTATTGCTGGCTGAAAATGGACAGGCGGGTCTTGATATCATCAAGACACAAAAGCCCGACGTCGTCATTTCAGATATCAATATGCCCATAATGGACGGTAGAACCCTTTGTGAAAAAAGCAATGGTCTGAAAAAAAACGGATCTTTTTTAACCATAATCATAACGGCCCGGATCAACCCGGAGGATCTGGATTGGGTGGTTGAAATGCAAGATACCGTGTTTATGGAAAAACCTTTCAGCCCTTCCAGGGTAGTGGACGCTATTGATCAATACATCGGAGATCAAGGATGATCGAATTGCGAACAATTAAGAATTTTCTTTCCAGTTTTGCCTCTGTCGAGGGAACACACTATCAGATCTGGGACAACAGGCCGGAAATGCTGTTTTCCACAGAAGATCACCTGGCCGGAGACCGCCCCCCGAAAGAATACCATTCTCTGATCGATCGAATTGCAGACCGGAACGATTTCCAATACACCCTTTACGATGGGGGGCACTTCCTGTGTGGTATCCCCCTCCGATTTTCCGAGGATGTAACCGGGGTATTGCTCGCCTATGGCAAAAAAAACAGCCGATTTCTCCCGGATGAATCCGGTAAACATATAGATGATGATCATGCGGACGCAATGAAACTTTTTTTTCATAATCTGATAGGGATGATTGAAGAAAATGTAACGGTAAGAGAAGACGTGAATACATTAACCCAGGAACTGGAGCAAAGTTTTGAAGACCTTCATTTGTATGGAAAGATTTCCACCCAGATAAAAAAATTAACTTTTTCTGATGATATGCTGCATGATATGCTTAAGGATTTATTGGACAATATGCAGGTAGAATCGGTATTCACCTGGTTTGTGGGCGCTTGGAAGCACAGGTTTCAAATGATTAACGCGCAGGGATGCGAAAAGTTTTTGAACCCCGATCCCTGTGTTGAAGATTTAATTCGCCTGATCCCTTCGGACCCGGCCGCCTTGAAGTCGGATTATTTTATCCTTAATAATTCTCAGGAAAATGCTCAATACCAAGCATTGGCAACGGTACCCTATCGTTTTCTTTCAATAAAAATAGAGTATCAGAAAGATTTTTACGGATGGCTGGGGTTGTTATCTTATGATCTGAGCAAAATTTTTCGGCGGGGAGAATTGAAGATTTGTCAATCCCTGGCCGAACAGTTGGCAGCCGTGCTTGCCAATAGCGACCTCTATGATGATTTAGAACAATTTGTCATCAACATGGTCAGGTCTCTGGTTTTTGCCATCGAAGCAAAAGATGTCTATACCCGGGGGCATTCCGAACGGGTATCCAGATATAGCATACTTATGGGGAAGCAACTTGATCTCGAGGAAGCGGAACAGAACAATGTAAAGTGGGCCTCTATTTTACACGATATCGGTAAAATCGGTATCCCCGAGAAAATTTTGAACAAGCCGGGTCGTTTGACAACTGCTGAATATGAGATCATTAAAAAACACCCTGAAAAAGGATGCGAAATTCTCCATCCGATCGAGCAGTTGGCGGATTCAATTCCCGGTATCCGTCACCACCATGAACGTTTTGATGGCAAAGGGTATCCCGCCGGTCTTAAAGGTGAGGCGATCCCGCTCGTCGCCAGAATAATCGCTGTTGCGGATCTATTTGATGCGGTCAATTCCACACGGGCCTATCGAGGGGCCAGAGGACCTGAATTGGCGTTGGCAAAAGTAGTAGAAGTCGCCGGGAGCCAGTTAGATCCCCGGATAGTTGATGTTTTTAAAAAAGTCTATAACGAAAACTTCAAGATAAATAAAGAAGGAAAGATATGTCCCATAGTTTAAAATATGGCGCATCAGGCAAATTCGGCGGCACCCATACAGAGGACCGAATGATCCTGACTCCCGGTCGTATACTCACCGACGAAAATTGTTCTGAAATGGATGCGCAAATTAAAGAGGCCATCGAGCAGAACAAAACCGAAATTATCATCGATTGCACGTCATTGGGTTTTTTGGACAGTGCTATGCTGGAAATGTTGATTCAAGCCCATAGCGCGTTAAAAAGCCGAGGCGGTAGATTGAAAATAATTCGTTTGAACGATGTGTGCCGGGACATTCTTCTGGCCACCCGAACAATCAAATTGTTTTTTGTTTATAAGGATATGCAAGAGGCAATGGCATACACCCCATGAAAAAAAATTTTATTCCAGGAAAGAGAAGGCGGTTGGGGGAAATTCTACTCCATAAAGGCAAATTGATGCCGGATCAGTTGGCCGCTTTTCTCCAAATTCAAAAAGAGACCGCTCAGCCCCTGGGCCAAATATTAATCGATAACGGCATTGTTACCGGTGAAGAGCTGACAAAAATTCTGGCGGAACAACTCGGGATCCCACAGGTCTGGCTACGAAAGGGCCTGATCGATCCCCGGATTGTTCGTGTATTGCCCAAAGAAAAGGCCCTTCATTATAAGGTTATTCCCATGTTTGTCGTCAACAATGTGTTAACCCTGGCGACTTCGGATCCCTATGCTTTTTTTATTTTTGATGAGATCAAAAAATTAACCCGTATGGATGTGCAGCCGGTCATCTGCCGGGCAGAAGATATTATAGCGGCCATTCCCGAGGCCTACCAGGACGATGTAAACATCGATGATCTGATGACCCGTATCGAGGATACCGATATTGATATCGTTCAAACCCGTTCGGAAAGAGCCATCAGTGAAATCGCGGAAATGGCTGAAGGAAGCCCTGTCATCAACCTGGTAAACATGATTCTGGTAAAGGGCATACGGGACGGCGCCAGTGATGTTCATATAGAGCCCCAGGAAAAAAACCTGAGGATTCGCATTAGAATCGATGGTATTCTATACGAGTTGGCACCTCAAAAAATTGATTTTCATCCCGCGGTGGTATCCAGACTTAAAGTGATGGCCAATCTTGACATTGCCGAACGCCGCCTGCCCCAGGATGGTCGTGTCCGGGTCACTGTCGATGGCGCCGTCATTGATCTTCGGTTTTCCTCCATGCCGGGGGTTCATGGTGAAAAAGTGGTTTTACGAATCCTGGACCGAAGCAAGGCCCGTTTGGATATTAATACCCTGGGGTTTGAACCTGGGGCACTGGGGCAGTTCAAATCGCTCCTTAAAAAATCAAATGGCCTGATTTTGGTCTGTGGGCCCACGGGCAGCGGCAAAACCACCACCCTGTATGCGGCCATAACCCTTCTCAATACCACGGAAAGAAATATTATCACCATAGAGGATCCGGTGGAATATGAATTGAGAAATATCAATCAAAACCAGGTCAATGCGGCCATCGGTTTAAAATTTTCCACATTTATACGAAGCGCTCTGCGCCAGGACCCGGACATCATCATGGTGGGCGAAATTCGGGACCGGGAAACGGCCGAGATCGCTATTCAGGCGTCTCTCACCGGTCATTTGGTGCTGTCTACACTGCACACCAACGACAGCCCCAGCGCAATCACGCGGCTTTTGGAGATGGGAGTGGAACCCTATCTGCTGTCCTCCGCATTGATTGCCAGCATATCCCAGCGGCTGGTACGAACCATCTGTCCGAATTGTAAGACGGATTACTATGCGCCCAAAGTCGTTTCCGATGAGCTGGGCATTGATTCGGACAAACAGCTTCGCCTGTATAAAGGGCGGGGATGTTCAAATTGCTATGATTCCGGCTTTAAGGGGCGCGCCAGTATTTATGAAGTGTTTCCAATCAACCAGGATCTGCAGGCCCTGATTTTAGAAAATCCGACCATTGACAGCCTAAAGGAATATGGCAGGACCCAGGGGTACAAAACATTAAAGGATGCAGGATATGACAAAGTCCTCCAGCATATGACCACCATTGAGGAGGTTCATCGGGTGGTATCTCTGGACATTTAAGAAATGTCTTGGGTTTTTTAAAGAGAGCGACTTATGGCTATAAATATAAATTCAAAAGACTCACAGGCAGCGGCAGTGGCAAACCCATCGTCACCCGGGGACCGGCCCAGGCAAACCCCGGGTATGGGAATACTGCACAGGTTCATCAAACCTGTGAAAACACGGGAAATCATGTTTTTTACATCCCAGCTTTCCCTCATGCTTGAGATCCATACCCCGCTGACAAAAGCATTGACAGCCGTGGGGGCTGAGGTTAAAAATAAGGCATTTAAAGCGATCATAACAACACTTTACCAGGATATCGAGGCGGGCTGCCAGCTCTCCGATGCCCTGAGCCGTCATCCCCGCGTTTTTGATACCAAATTCGTCAGTATGGTCAAAGCCGGAGAGACAGGCGGTTTCTTAGATAAAATTTTAGACCGCATGGTTGAAATGCAGGAAAAACGGCAGGCCCTTATCACACAACTCAGTTCGGCGTTGACCTATCCTGCTGTGTTGTGCGTTTTCGGCGCTCTGGTGGTGGTGTTTATTCTGATCTTTGTTCTGCCCAAATTTACCGCATTTTTTAAGGGCAAAGAGAGCATTTTGCCCTGGACCACGCGTTTTTTGATGGCGGCCAGTTTTTCGTTACAACATTACTGGTGGCTTTATATTCTGGCAACCGGTGGTCTTGGGCTGGGATTAAGCGTTTGGGGGAAAAGTCGGCAGAGCCGGCTGCTGAGGGATCGTTTTCTGGTCAGTGGACCGCTTTCCGGTTTATTTAACAAAATTTATACGTGTGAGATGCTGCGAACCCTCGGGTATCTGATGGAAAGCCAGGTTCCGCTGCTTGAAGCGATAACGGTTACCAGGCCCACCATCTGGAACCAATATTATCAACGCTTTTTGGACGAGATTAGAAATACCGTGGATCAGGGCGG
>CAZFXX010000062.1:0-12092 GCA_964522985.1 uncultured Desulfobacteraceae bacterium | reverse complement strand
TGAGATAGTTGGAAAAACTGCCCATGCGCTCCGGCAGGTAGGTCACCTCGGGCGTAACGATAAGAATACGGGGATTTTTTGTCGATCTGGGCATCTCTCGTGCCTCCGTGGAAGCATATTCCCCTAAAATCCCCCTTAAAAGGAGCCTTTGAAGGGGCTATCATCCGGTTTAAGCCCATGTAATCAGCCCGGGCGTGTTTTTAATCCAGTCATCTCCTTTAGGGATGGCCCTGACCGTGAAACCAAAGCGGCCAGAATTTCGGCAGGGCAGCATGCAGCTATAAAGAAAATTTCCTTTGCCCTGGTCCTTTTCAACGCGCATTAATTCAGTGTTGCTCTGTGTAATTGTTTCCAGGGTTTTCAACGCTCCGTAAAAAAGTTCAACATCCACCTCGTCCGGTTTTAATTCTCCTAAAAATACATGGGCCGTGACCTGGAATTGTTGATCTACCAGAAAGGGTCCTTCTGCGTCGGTCAGCGGTTTTTGTATGTAAATGGCATGCCAGTTGTCCATTAGCCGTTTATGTCGGTCCGACAGTTCTTTCGCAGCCTGAGCGTTGTTGTCCAAAAGCTGTCCGAATTGTTTAATGGCGGGCATATAAAACCGCTGTTCATATTCACCCATCATCCGCAGGCTGCTGTATTTTCCCAGAGCCAGTTTCATTGAGGCCTTCATCATCTTCAGCCAGCGGACGGGCATATCACCATTCTCATACTCGTAAAAACAGGGAATCACCTCATTTTCCAACACATTATACAATGCGCGGCTTTCAACGGAATCCTGGTAGGCCGTATCCGTATACTCTTCGCCGCTGCCGATACGCCAGCCGCATTCTTCACAATACCCTTCAGCCCACCAGCCATCCATGATGCTGACATTCAAAATGCCGTTAATGGCGGCCTTCATTCCGGATGTACCGCAGGCTTCAAAGGGACGGCGGGGCGTGTTCAGCCATACATCAGCCCCCTGCACCAGATAACGTGCAATATGCATATCGTAATTTTCCAAAAAGGCGATTCTGCGGCAAACCCCCGGGCGTTTGGCAAATTCCACGACCCGTTTGATAAGTTCCTTGCCTTCATTATCCTTGGGATGGGCCTTGCCGGCAAAAATAAATTGAACCGGATATTTGTCCGAATTGATAATGGCTTCCAGGCGATCTGGCTCCTGGAGCAGCAGATCGGCGCGTTTGTAAGTTGCAAATCGACGGGCAAAGACAATGGTCAATATATTGGGGTCAAGAACTGTTTCCGCTTGCTGAATCAGGTTTTTCGGGGCATTGCGCCTTGAATACTGGCGGGTCATCGATTCACGGCAATTACGCACCAGCCTTGAACGGCTTATTTCATGGGAGCGCCACAGTTCTTCATCATAGATATCATCAATGCGGTTGATATCATCGGCCGGCCGGGTGTTCAAGTACCATCGGGGGCCCATGTACCGTTCAAACAACCGGGCGATTTCAGGTCCCATAAAGGAGGGAATGTGAACGCCGTTGGTGATATGGGATATGGGTGCCTCCTCTTCGGGTCGTCCGGGCCAGACATGGGCCCAGATGTTTCGGGCCACTTTGCCGTGCAGCTTGCTGACGCCGTTGCAGTATTGGGCCATGTGCAGCCCGAGAACAAACATGGAAAGAGGGCCGTCCGGTCCCGCTCCCCTGGGCTGCCCCCAGCTAAGGATCTCTTTGACACTCGTGCCGAGTCTTTTTTCAAAAGGTTGCAATGCGGGCTTTACCAGTTCGGCCGGAAATTCATCCTGACCCGCGGCTACCGGCGTATGGGTGGTGAAAATCATAGTACGGGCAACAATTTCACGGGCCGTGGCCAGGTCAAGATGAAAGGTTTCCATGATCTGGGCCAGGCGTTCTAAAACACTGAAAGCGCAATGGCCCTCGTTCATGTGGCAGGCCGAAGGTGTAATGCCCATGGCGGCCAGTGCTTTCATTCCGCCGATGCCCAGTAGAAGTTCCTGGGAAAGCCGAATATTTTTATCGGCGATATAGAGCCGCGATGTAATCTCCCGCACCGGCGGGGAATTTTCCGGCAAATTGGTGTCCAGCAGATAAAGCGGCACACGACCGATGTCCACCCGCCAGACGATGGCATGAATGTCACCCCGAGGTCCGGTCACGGTGATGCGAATCTCCCGGCCGTTTGGGTCTTTGACCCTGGCAATGGGCAGGTAATAAGGGTCCGTTTTGGGGTACGTCTCCTGCTGCCATCCATTCTGGTCAAGAAATTGATGAAAATATCCGTACCGGTACAGCAGCCCCACCCCTGTCAGGGGCAGGGCCTTGCCTGAAGCGGCCTTGAGGTGATCACCGGCAAGCACTCCCAGACCGCCGGCAAACAGGGGCAGACTTTCGTGAATACCGAATTCCATGGAAAAATAAGCGATTTTTTCATGGGCCCGGTAAGGCGTATCAGAGAGGTTTGACGGCTCTGTGACCTGCTGCTCAAAATTTTCACGCACCCGCTCCAGATGGGCCAGAAAACTCTCATCAAGGGCCAGTTTTTCCAGTCGGTCCTGGGGAAGGCGGGTGGCAAAAACAAGCGGATTGCAGTTTGATGCTTCCCAGAGGTTCGGATCAATGCGGCGGAAAAGTTCAATGGCATCCGGCTGCCAGCTCCACCAGAGATTTCTGGATAGCTGGCTGAAAAAAGAGAGCGATTCCGGGATCCGGGGAAACACTTGAAACGTTTTTATCTGACTCATATTAATGTCCTTTTGGGCAGCCTTCATGGCACATCAAAAGTAGCAGCCTAAAAGCTTGAAATTAAAAATTTGAGACCTGCAATTCACAACCTTTGAAGGTTAAGAGCAGAATACACCTTTTTGGCGGTGAAGATCAACCAATATTCCTTTTATTAACTGTTCACGGTATACAGTTATCGGTTTACGGTTGAAAAAACCAAAGAATTGAAATGAATATCCGGGATGCTTGAATCGTTGCATATTTTGTTGTGCCCGATAGGGACATGGCCGTTATTGAAAAAGCTGTAAACGGTGAACCGACAACCGTGACCGGTTATTGTAATTTCATCCATACCCGGAGTAACTCACTGACGCCCCAGGCCTGGGCGTCACAGCCGCGCTGGATATGGGGAAAATCGCCATCTAAAATTTCCGGGACTTGTCCGATACAGCCATGGCTTATCACCCGCGTACTGCTGGACAGCCAGGCCAGGGCCGTCTGTGCAGCTTCGGCCCCATAAACCCGTGCCCATGCCTCGCAAAAAGAGGGAAAAATCCAGGTCCAGGCAGTGCCGTTGTGATAGGCGGGTTTGCGCCGGGTGTCTTCATCTCCTGAATATTGCCCCTGATAAGGATAATACGGATCATTGACAGGGCGTTTTTGATGAATAATCGGCAAGGGGAAGCCTAATGGCTGATCAGCCAGACTGCGTATGGCACCGGGCATCAGCAGGGTTTCACAGGCACTTAGAATGTTGCGGCCGATGGCTTTGTCATTTATTGCGCCCAGCGTGACGGCAAACAGTTGGTTGGGCCGCAGGGCATCATCGGCCCTTGCCATCGCTGCACCCTGGCCGGGTTTGGCATGCAAACAATCCGACAGGTATCCGTTATCGAGAACAAAGTGCTGTCCGATTGAAAACCGCACCAGTTCGGCTGCCTCCCGCCATCGGCTCCGGTGTTGCTCCGTGTCAATGCGGGCCAGAAAGCTAAGGGCTGCATGCCAGAGGGCCTGGATTTCAATGGGATATCCTTCACGGGGCGTGCCGACAGGATGGTTCGTGTCCATCCAGGTAAAATGGGCCGGGCTGAAGATGAGGCCGGACTCGGGATCCATATGGATGCCGTTGGGGGTTCCTTTGATGAGACTTTGTCCCATGCCGATGAGAATCCGACGCAGCGTTCGGTCCCCGCACACCGTCTCCAGAAAATCAAAACTGCCCTGTTTTTCCGCCAGGTCGACGCAATCGGTAAAAAACCAGAGCGGGGCATCCGACGTATCCCGGTTCTCGGCATTTTGCCCGTGGATCATATTGGGGAGTGTCCCGTTTTCTTCAAAGACCGCAAACTGTTTGAGGATCATAAAGGCTTTTTCTGTCCAGCCGGCACTGATCATGCCCCGCAGGACAATCAGGGTATCCCGGCCCCAGTCCAGAAACCACGGATACCCGGCAATCACGGTTGCCAGGGTGTGACGCTTCACGACATACTGCTCCAGGGCCTCTTTAAGAAAGTGAATCATTTCAAAATTGCGGTTTTCAGCAGGTAGTACCGGTATGGCGCCATGGGGCGGGTCAGGGGGCTCTTCGGATGTCTGGCCGGGTTCGGTGGTAATCCGGGCCGTCAGGGTAAGGGCTTTCCCACCTTTAAGAGTACATGAGAAATAACCCGGACTGAACAGGTCCGAATCAGGGTCAAGTCCCCGATCGGCTTCCATGGGATGATGGATACTGTAATGCCATTCGGGTTCCGGTACGAATGATCCCTGTGAGATCGTCAGGGACAGGACGTGGCCGGGTTGCGGTATAAAAACAAATCCTTTGGGCATGGGGGTAACCATCGGCGGCCACGCCTGCTCCGGGCCAAGATATGCCTTAGTGGCGGCATGAAAATTTCTATTCTCAATGTCCGGGCGTAAAATCAACTGCACGGGTTTGACATCGGCCAGGTATCCATTTTCCCCATCAGCGGAATTTCGGTAAAAACAGAGGCAAACGGCATTTTTATCGGGTATCATCTCCGCCTGAATGCAGATGCCGACATGTTCACCCTGGCCTGCCGGAACGGTAAAATGCCAGATACCGCTGGTGTGATTTTTACAATAAAAAGTGTCGATACAGTCGTTGCCCAACTCCTGGGAATAGTCCTGAAAAACGACCCAGGCCCGGCAGCGGGTGAACATCACCCAGCGGTCTTCGGGAAACTCGGAGCTGAGGTTGGCAGCCAGCAAAGCATCATACCGGCTGTTCAAACCGGCCCAGGCGGCGGCGGCCCTGAGCATGGCCCCGCGGCCATTGGTACCCAGAAAAAGCTGTCGGCCGCAGAGCAGTTCCTCCCGCTTGAAAATATGTTGTACCCGGGCATGGCGTGCTGCAGACAAAAACAGCAGTGGTGCCTGTTTATGGCTGCAGGCACCGTTTGCATATAACGCGATATCCAGGGTAAGGTCTTGATGCATTTCAGGTGTTTCAAGGGGCGTAAAAAGGACAAACCACGAGCCGTCGCTGCACGCCAGACTTTCATCCTGCAGCAGGCACGCCTGCTCCTTCATGATCCGGGCCTGGAAACTGTTTTCAGCGCAAATAAGCAGGAGATGACCCGGTGGCACCATAACCTGACGGTGTAAATCCCTGGGATGCTGCCAGGCCACGACGCCCGGCTGCCCGCCGGAGGGATTCAGGGTGCGGCAAAATTCCAGGGGATCTTGCACCAGACGGCGGGCCGCCGATTCCGGGTTGAACGTTCCGGTATCCCGGATGCCGTTATAAAAATAAAAAACCGACCACACTTTGGCCTTAAGCCGCTGTTCAATGATCCGGGATGGAATCTCAGGCGGGGCCGCCATCGCTTTTCGGAGCCGGTCCACCTCGTTTTTGTCCGACGTCATGCAGAGCACCTGCCCGGGGGCCAGGTAACAGGTGAGCCGGTTATCAGCGGCAGTAACGGCCATTGTTTTTTCGGAAAGAAGGTCCCACAAGGGGAGAAACGGGACCGGCCCCTGGTGCGTCCAGGTGCAATCTACCGGTTGGTCGTCGTCCAGATTGACCAGGACCAGTAATGTTTTACCGGTAGGTTGATGACTGCGCAGCACCACCAGGCAGTTGCCGGAGTCATGTTCAAGCAAGGTAATTTTACAGCGGTCATGAAAAGCGGGATGGGTCTTTAGAAGGCAGTTCAATCGTCGAATATGCTCAATCTGGTTGATCGGGGCATCCCAATTCAGGGAAGGGGCGTCATGCACATTAATTTTTTCCGTGGCATACCACTCCACGCCATTGGCAAAAGCAAATCCGCCCTGAACAGACAACAGTGCACAGAGCGCGGTGCGCATTCTGGCCCAGGTATGAGATCGGGCCGCCAGACGAAGGTTATCATGGGTTTCGGCAAAATGAACCATCAAACCATCGCTGTGGGAGATGTCCAGCGCTTCGGGAAGATAATTTTTAATCTGGCTGTAATCGTAATTTTGAAACAGCTCTGAATAGGCCCAGTTGAAACCGGCCTTGTTCATGATGCGGCGGCTGGTTGAAATTTTGCCGCCCAGGCCTTCCAGCATGAAAACAGTATCCGGGTACTGTTCCCGGACCGTCGCCACAATAAAGGTCCATGCCGGAACCGGAATCATATAGCCGGCATCGCAGCGAAAGCCGTCGACGCCGCGGCGGCACCACGTTAGAAATATGGCTGCCATGTACTGCCACAGCTCCTGGTGAGAATAATCCAGCCGGGTCAGGTCCTCCCAGTTCACGCCCCAGGCACCCGGCACCTCGATACGGCCCTTTGGATCTCTGACCAGCCATTGCGGGTGGGAACCGTGGAGACTGGCGGCCCAACCCGTGTGGTTGATGGCGACATCCAGCAATATCCTGCCGTTGCGGGCATGTACGGCATCGACCAGTTCAATGAATTGTTCCAAAGGGGTTGCCTGGGGATCGAATTCAGCCAGGGCAGGATCGACTTCCGTAAAGTTCAAGGCCGCATAGGGACTGCCAAAACGCCCCATGCGGGCATAGGTGGTTGGGGTTGGATGGATCGGTATCAACTGGATGATTCGACATCCGAGTCTTTCAAAGATAAAATCCAGATGCCTGATAAGGCTGCGAAACGTACCGGACGGCGGGATAACCGTATACCCGGCATTATCCAGCTCCTGGAGTAGAGAGAGATGGTTTTTTGTTTCAAAAGAGCCGTTTTTATTAGGGCCGAACTGGCGAACAAAAGCATTATAGATAATGTTGGCGCAGCAGGTATCTGCGGGTTCGACGTTGATACCGGTATTGGGACCCGTCGGCCATATCGGTTTTTCCGTGCCTTGTTCCAGAAAAAAAGCCTTGGCTTCAAAATGACCGACGTCAAGCAACGGCAACGTAATCTGAAAACAATGGTCATCCATCCGAATCATGGGAATATCGAACCAGTCGCGCCCCAAAGCGGGTTGAGCGTATCGAACCTGCTCGATCACCTCTTTTCTTGCAATCGCTGCAGCCCCGATATTGGTACGCAGCCATGCCTTTCCGGATTTAGAACCTGATACAACAAGGGTAAAGCACCGGGTATCTCCCCTGAACATGAGCAGCCTTCTGCCGGGGCTCGGGTGCTGGATTACAAAATTATCATGGTTCATATGAAATGGCCCTCTTGTATCATCATAAATTAAGGTGGCGTTTGTCGAGAGCGCTTGAACACCAGCGGTATTGACGGAAAAATGCTTGGATTCGGATTATAATGTAAGGTCTCTGTCGATTAGAGTACCGGCTGAAACGACAGCCTGGCCGGCGCTGCTGTTTTGGATGGTGACGCTGCCCCGTATAATGATATCTTTTTCAAAAAAAACATCTCCTTTAATGGTAAGGCTTTTACAATCAAGCAGGGAGGGCGCACCCTGGGGGAATCGATTACCCAGCAGATCGAACTTACCGTAAAATACGGGATCCAGATTTATAATAATGGTATCATGTTTTCGCCCAGGATTTTGAATCAGGTGGTTATCTTTTGAAAAAACAAAACAATCCGATCGAAGGGCCAGCAGTTCATTGCAGGTTTTGACCGGGGAAAAGCGGCTGCGCGGTACCCTTACGGCCACGGCATCGGGTATCAAATGGATGGCTGCCCCCATGGCCGTTTCGATCTGGTAAACGGCGGGGCTGTTTTTATCTCTGGGATCAAGCGTTTTGGCGTTGCATATCATGGGTAGTTGAGAAGTTTTATGGCGTTCGATCAGTTTTTTGACGGCTGCCAGATGGACCCAGATGTTGTTGGTATTGAAAAAACAAAATTGCGATATATCCTGAAATGCGGTTTTTTCATCTTCAGGGCACTGGGCCCCCTCCCGCAGAATCAGCCGACCGTTGACATGACGGGCAATATGGCCGCCCTTGGCATCGGAAGGGGTCCGTCGGGCCACCTCCATCATAAAATCTATTTTGTTTTCCACAAAATAACCCAGCAGTGCTTCATTTATCCCTGCCCCCAGGTTGTCCGAGTTGCAGATAAACACATAGCGAATCCCCCGGTTTATAAAGTGCTGGAGGATTCCAGAGGTATACAGGGCCGTATAGATATTGCCATGGCCGGGAGGGTTCCATTCCAGTTCGGGGTTGGCCGGCCAGAAGGCGGGCGCAAATGTGTCTTTAAGAATTTTGGGAAATTTATGCTGCACAAATGTGAAGGGTGCGAGGGCCGGTTTGATGTCGGCCAGGGCCGCCAGGGTATCGTCATGGGTACTGAAACTGTCCATAAGGGCAAGCTTGACTTTGGAGAACCGGGCCTGCTGCAGGATAATCTCAAGGAACGATTTTCCGTTTTTTACCTCCAGCAGTGATTTGGCGCATGTCAGGCCCATGCTGGTACCAAGACCGCCATTGAGTACAATCATAACGGTTTTGGAAAGGGCTTTTTGACCGGCCGGGGCATATTGACCCAAATGGTCAAAATCCGCGATCTCATCCGGTAAAACCGGTTGGATATCCTTATTGTAGATCAAACCGGTTTCACCGCTGACGACCTTGCCGTAGTAATCTGCAAAGGTGTCGATCGTCCGTTGAGGGATGGTCTGGGCTTCCATTTTGGCGATAAACGATGAGAGATGTTTCATCTTACCTCGGACAATTTTTTATTTCTGCCGTGTGATAAAAAATTCTTTTTTCCGAATTTATCTGAAAACAAGCCCCATGCAAACATCGCCGAAAAAAAATTATGCCGATTCGACCCAGCCCATGGAATCAACAATTTTTCCGTACTGGATGTCCATGATGGCGTTATAAAATTTGCTGGCAAGGGGACCGACCCCTCCGTTGCCGATGGTGATGGTACGGTCACCATACCTGAGCTGGCCCACCGGAGAGATAACCGCGGCGGTTCCGGACCCGAATACCTCCTGCAGTTTACCGGCATCATGGGCCTGCATGACATCATCGATGCCGATTCTGCCTTCGGAAACCTTCGTGCCCCAGTATTTGGCCAGGGCCACCACGCTGTCCCGGGTGATGCCGGGTAAAATGCTGCCGTTCAGTTCAGGGGTTACCAGTTCATCATCGATCAGAAAAAAAATATTCATGGCCCCCACCTCTTCTATATATTTTTGCTCAACACCGTCCAGCCACAGCACCTGGGTAAATCCGTGTTTGTGGGCTTCTTCACCGGCATAGAGACTGGCCGCATAGTTGCCCGCTGTTTTGGCATCACCAACACCTCCGCGAACGGCCCGTACATGGTCCCGGGTCACCCATATTTTGACGGGGTTGAAACCTTCGGGATAATAGGCTCCCACGGGCGACAGGATGATGAAAAACCGGTAGGTGAACGAAGCGCGAACCCCAAGAAAAGGATCCATGGCGATGATTGTCGGCCGGATGTACAGGGAGGTCCCCTCGGCACCGGGAATCCATTCTTTTTCAATTGCCAGAAGCTGTTTTAATGCTTTAAGGACAACGTCTTCATCAAACGAAGGGATGCAAAGTTTTTGGCAGGAACGGTTGAGCCGCCTGAAATTATCCCTGGGTCTGAAAAGTTGAATACCGCCGGACTCGGTTCTATAAGCTTTAAGACCCTCGAAAACTGCCTGGCCGTAATGGAGCACCATGGTAGAAGGGTCCATACCGATAGGCCCATAGGGTTCGATGCGCGGCGCATGCCAGCCTTTTTCGGTATCGTAATCCATGCTGAACATATGGTCGGTAAACAGCGTACCGAACCCGAGTTTAGCCGGGTCGGGTTTGTCTTTTAGTTGATCTGCCGTGTTGATTGTCAATTGCATATTGTCCTCCGAGGTTAAAAAGATTTTTTCAGTCAGGTGGAATGCTCACAGATTTTTCAAGATCCCTGCGGCCGTAACATATCAATAGATCAACCGGGATGTCTCGCCGTCAAAGAGATGCAGACGATCCAGGTTCATGGCCACGCGCTGGCGCTGCCCCCCGGAAAGCGCGAAGGGCTTTCTTTTGAGCAGATCTTCAAGCCCTAAAATCAGCGCTGCTTCCTGAACCCGTTTTTCGATTTCCACCCTGGGCGTTTTACTAAGCGTCAGGCCGAAAGACATGTTCTTGTAAACATTCATATGCGGATAAAGGGCATAGTTCTGAAACACCATGGCGCATCCCCGGTCTTTGGGGGCCACATCGTTGACGATATGATCGCCGATATGTATTTTCCCCTTGGTAATTTTTTCCAGACCTGCTATCATTCGCAGTACGGTTAATTTGCCTCATCCAGAAGGACCGACAAGTACAACAAATTCAAGATCTTCGATATTCAGATCAATGCCGTGGACAACTTCTGTTTTGCCGAATTGCTTTACGATATTTTTAAGTATGACTTTTGCCATTTTTTAATCCTGTACCCTTTCAAGAAGATATTTTATAATAGCAAACCAAGGACCCTTTGCGCAACTGATTTGATTGTTTCTTTTAATTTTGGTAGTCAACAGTTCATACAAAGAGTGAGATTATTTTTCAAGACCGAAAAGCAGAGAAAATAATATTTTCGTTTTTTTATTAGTTTGTAACCAAAAGGTCATCTTTTTTGTCTTATTGAAAATTAATTCTTGACTCTCAAGGTGACTTGTATCAATGAATAAAGTAAATTAAATAGTGAATTATAATTCCGGATTCATAATTCATAATTGGCCCTTGATCATTGGCCTTTTTCTACTCCACCCAGTCAAGGGTTCTTTTGACCGCCTTTTTCCATTCCCGGTACCCTTTTGCTCTCCTGTCCGGGGACATGTTCGGCTGCCAGATTTTTTCCACGGCCCAGTTTTTTCTCAAATCATCGAATCCGAACCAAAAACCCACGGCAAGTCCTGCGGCATAGGCGGCGCCAAGGGCCGTGGCTTCCGTTACTTTGGGTCGGATTACCGGGACATTGAGAATATCCGACTGAAATTGCATGAGTAGCTGATTTTTCACCATGCCGCCGTCCACCTTGAGTTTTGTCAGTTCCACACCCGAATCCTGATTCATGGCCTCCACAATATCGGCGGCCTGATATGCGTTGGCTTCGAGAACGGCCCGGGCCAGGTGTCCCTTGTTGACAAACCGGGTCAGACCGACGATGGCCCCCCGGGCATCAGAGCGCCAATAAGGGGCGAAAAGGCCTGAAAAGGCGGGGACAAAATAGGCACCCCCATTGTCTTCGACGGTCTTTGCCAGCGCTTCTATCTCGGGTGCGCTGGAAATTATCCCCAGGTTGTCTCTCAACCACTGGACCAGAGCACCGGCAATGGCGATGGAACCTTCGAGACAGTATACCGGAGGCTCTCCACGTACCTGATACCCGATGGTGGTGAGCAATCCATGGGCGGACGGCACCGGCGTTGTCCCGGTATTGAGCAGTAAAAAACAACCGGTCCCATAGGTATTTTTTGCTTCACCCTTGTCAAAACAGGTCTGCCCGACAAGGGCCGCCTGCTGGTCGCCAAGGGCACCGCAGACCGGAATCCGGGCGTTCAAGGGACCGCCGGGCGTCGTGTGTCCCCATAGCCTGGAATCGATAGAGGGAACGATTCGGGGGAGAATTCGTCGGGGGATTTTCAGAATTTTCAGAATCTCCTGGTCCCAGTCAAGGGCGTGAATATCCATGAGCAGGGTCCGACTGGCGTTGGTCACATCCGTCACATGGGCACCACAGCCTGGACCGCCGGTGAGCCACCAGATGATCCAGGTCTCCATGGTTCCAAACAATGCCTCGCCCTTTTCTGCTCCACGCCTGGCCCCTGGGACATTTTCCAATATCCATTTTATTTTAGGCCCTGAAAAATAAGTGGCCACTGGAAGACCGGTTTTGTCCCTGAAGCGGTCCTGACCCGTTTCTCTTGTCAGTTTTTTGCAGATCTCATCGCTGCGGGTACATTGCCAGACAATGGCATTATAATAGGGCTTGCCCGTGTTTTTGTCCC
>CAZFXX010000061.1:4937-12138 GCA_964522985.1 uncultured Desulfobacteraceae bacterium | reverse complement strand
GATCAGGCGGGTAAAAAAATCCCGTGCCTGCTAGGCATCCGGCACGGCAATGGATACATGGTCGATTCGCGAGATCATACCTACCCTCTCTGTTTATGCGGCTGTAGTAATGCGGGGCCTGGAATATTCGCCCGATGAGCACTATTTTGACCTCATTTATCCGTAACTTTTCCCCCGTGTGCCTCAACATCTTTTTGCAAATGCGTATTGCCTGAAGTAAATTCAATGCCCTGTCGCTTTAGGATATCGTAATAAAGCATAATCTGTCTTACATATTCAATGGGTTCGGTTCCCCGACAATAGCCATATTTTGATTTTTTATAATACTTACGCTGTCTCAATAAGGGTAATGTTTTTTTTAGAGAAGTCCACCTGTTGGGTGAAAGGCCCATTTGACGGGCCAGGTTACGGGCATCCAGAATATGGCCCTGGCCTATATTATAGGCGGCCAGAGCGATATAAAACCGGTTCAAGCCCTGGGCCTTGTCAAAAAAATCATAGAGTTTTTTTAGATGGCGGATTCCGGCATCTAAATTTATTGCCGGGTCAAACAGATCTTTCACCCCCATGCTGTCTGCCGTGGAGCGGGTCATCTGCATAAGACCAAAGGCCCCGGCATGGCTCTGGGCAAGGGGATCAAAATGGGATTCCTGATAAATCTGAGCCGCGATGAGCCGCCAGTCAAAATCATATTTTAAGGACAACTCTTTAATAATTTGACTGTAACGGGGCAGCCTGGTTTCAATACGGCGGTGGAAGGCCCTCAGGTCAACATAGTCGAAGTCATCGATATCGGCGTAATATTTACTATAAAGTTTTTCAAACACACCGTTTTGTTTTATTTTGGCAAAAAACTGGTTGATCCGTTCAAGCAGTCGATGGTCCGCTATGCGTACGGCCCATCCTAAATATTCTTTTTCGTCAACGGGGACACCGACAATTGTCTCCGGGTAATAGCGGCGGCTGAGAAAAGCAATATTACTGTCGGCAATCGTGACATCGATATTCTTTGCAGCGACAAGCCGGATCAACTCTTCGGTGGCCAGGTCTTCATATACACGGATACGCAGTCCAATACCCTGCCGTATAAGTGCCCTGAGACGTTCTTCATAGGATGTCCCTTGACGCACATGTATTGTTTTACCGGCCAGGTCTTCGACCCTTTTAATCGAACGATTGTCTCTGTGAATAATGATATGCTGTTGAATGGTCATGTAGTCACTGGAAAAATTAACCTGGCGCTGTCGATTATCTGTAATGGTCATGCTGGCGGCAACCAGATCGCCGGTTTTTTCCCGCAGGGAAGGGATCATGCCGCCCCAGTTTTCTGCAATTTTTATTTTTAATTTTACCCCCAGGTTATCGGCAAAGGCTTTGGCCAGATCGTACTCAAAGCCCATGGGCTGGCCGCGGTATATATAATAGCAGTGTGCGTTGTTACGCGTAATGACGGTAATTTCTCCTGTTTCAAGGATGCGGTCATAAGTGCCGGGCTCCGGTGGTTTTGAGCAACCTGAAAAACAAAACAGAAGGACGAGTATGATAAGGGCGGGTATTGTATGATAAAATAGCTTGATCGATTTTTTAGAAAAATAAAAAATTTTAAAAGACATACCCTGCAATACTCCACGCAACCTGCTTTTCCCGTCAAAAACATTTGGAAAACAACATACATGCCGGCACCCTTAACAAAAGTCAGCCGTTTTTCGAGAATAAACCACCCCTGTGTTTTCCCGACGGTCAAATGCGTTTGGCCTATCCTGTTTCAGAAATAAAATTATTTTTTTATAAATCAAAGCATACTGTAAATGGTATCAAAATACAATTATAAAGGCCGGTGATGCTATTCCCCTTGAATTAAGCTGTCTTATCTGTTAATTTGTGGGCAATGAAAAGAATAAATTTTGGAACAGTTCAATTGATTTTCAGCCTGCCTGGGAACGCTGAAAAAATCCACAGAGGACGGTTTAGCAGCCAATTTTATGACGAAATTCATACAGCGCAAAAAAACACGCCCGTTGACGCTTGGGGGCTTGAAACTCGGCAATAACGCGCCCATTGCCGTCCAGTCCATGACCAATACCTTTACTCAGGATGTTCAAGCCACCACAGCGCAAATCGGCAGACTGGAAAAAGCCGGCTGTGAGGTGGTGCGGGTTGCTGTTCCGGATGAGGATGCAGCCAGGGCGATTACTTTAATTAAAAAAAAGATATCCATTCCATTGATCGCGGATATTCATTTTGATTACCGCCTGGCAATCGCTTCGGCCGAAGCCGGAGCAGACGGGCTGCGGCTGAATCCCGGTAATATCGGAAGCAAACGGAAAGTAAAGGCGGTGGCGGATTGTGCCGCGGCCCTTGGCATACCGATTCGCATCGGTGTGAATGCCGGGTCTCTGGAAAAGGAGCTGCTGGACAAATATAATGGGGCAACGCCCGCGGCAATGGTTGAAAGCGCCCTGCGGCAGGTGGATTTGCTGGCATCCTATGGTTTTCAGCAGGTAAAAGTATCCCTCAAAGCCTCCGACGTACAGCGCACGCTGGAAGCTTACAGGATGTTTTCCGACCGCTGTGATATCCCGCTGCATGTGGGTGTTACCGAGGCGGGCGGAATTTTCTCAGGCATTGTGAAATCCTCTCTGGGTATCGGAATGCTTCTGGCGGAGGGGATCGGGGATACGATTCGGGTTTCTCTGACCCGTGATCCGGTGGAAGAGGTGCGGGTGGGGTACGAGATTCTCAAGGCCCTGGATATTCGTCGACGCGGCCCTGAAATCATTTCCTGCCCGACCTGCGGCCGAACCCGGATCAACCTGTTTGATATTGCCGAGCAGGTGGAAAATGCACTGCTGACCCGCACGGTCCCCATCAAAATTGCCATTATGGGGTGTGTGGTCAACGGGCCCGGTGAGGCCAGGGAGGCGGATATCGGGATTGCCGGAGGGGACGGTATCGGGATTCTTTTCAAAAAAGGAAAAGTGGTGAAAAAATTCCCCCAGGAACAGATCGTCAAAGTCTTGCTTGAAGAGGTGGATCGCTATGAACTGCAATCCGCCGGCAAATGAAAAATTTTAACTTTTAGCGGTTAGCTATTGGCTTTCAGCCCGAAATGATGAAGGATTCCTTTGGCTACCGGCTGATATTCAAGGGAACAAATCGTTGGTAATACCCGATTTTTTCAAAGGTATATGTGTTTCGGCCAGACACCAATTAAAAAAATTATGAAAGGAAGAGTATGGCAAAGAAGGTAAAAACGGCAATTTCTCCGACACGCGAGGAAGATTATTCGGAGTGGTATCAGCAGGTGGTTAAGGCATCTGATCTGGCGGAACGGTCACCCGTAAGGGGATGTATGGTGATCAAACCCTGGGGGTATGCCCTGTGGGAAAATATTGTACGAATATTAGATGACATGTTCAAGGCGACCGGGGTTAAAAACGCCTATTTCCCTTTGTTTATTCCACTTAGCTTTCTAGAAAAAGAAGCCCGGCATGTGGAGGGCTTTGCCAAGGAATGCGCCGTGGTAACCCATCATCGGCTCGAAAAGGGAGCAGACGGCGGCCTGGTTCCGGCCGGCAAATTAAATGAGCCACTGGTTGTCCGGCCGACGTCCGAGACCATTATCGGTGACAGTTTTTCCAAATGGATTAAAAGCTACCGGGACCTTCCGGTTTTGATTAATCAGTGGGCCAATGTGGTCAGATGGGAGATGCGGACCCGTCTTTTTTTAAGAACCAGTGAGTTTTTATGGCAGGAAGGGCATACAGCCCATGCGACCCGGGAGGAGGCCGTGGAGCGTACCCATATGATGCTGGATGTGTATGCCAGATGTGCCGAAGAATATCTGGCCTTACCGGTCATTAAAGGCCGAAAATCTGCATCAGAAAGGTTCCCTGGGGCCGTTGAAACGTTATGTATCGAAGCTATGATGCAGGATAGAAAGGCCCTGCAGGCCGGCACGTCCCATTTTCTGGGTCAAAATTTTGCCAAAGCTTCAGAGATTAAATTCCAAAACGCTCAGGAAATCGAGGAATATGCCTGGACCTCCTCATGGGGCGTGTCCACCCGGCTCATCGGCGGTTTGATTATGACCCACGGTGACGATGACGGACTTATCCTGCCGCCAAAGGTGGCCTCAGCCCATGTGGTACTGTTGCCCATCATCAGAAAGGTGGACGACCGTACCAAAGTCATGGAATTTACCCAAAGCCTGGCCAAAGAACTCGGCGATCAGTATTATGCGCATCGCAGAATCAGCGTGGAAATTGATGATCGGGATATCGGTGGTGCAAGGGGATGGGACTGGATTAAAAAAGGTGTGCCCATACGGGTAGAGATAGGGCCACGCGACATCGCTGCGAACTCGGTATTTTTCGGCCGCCGGGATAAAGCCCATCGAGACAAAACAGCGATGCCCCGGGACCGGTTTGTTGCCGGGATCACAACGATTCTAGATGAAATTCAGCAATCACTGTATGACCGGGCCGCTGCTTACCGTAAGGCCAATACCATCGGGATAGACGACAAAAACGAATTCTATGACTACTTTACACCGTGCAATCAGGAAAAACCGGAAATCCATGGCGGGTTCGCATTGTCGAACTGGTGCGGGTCATCAGAGTGTGAAACAAAAATTAAAGAAGACCTCAGCGTAACCATCCGCTCTCTTCCCCTGAATACTGATAAGCAGAAGGGACGGTGCATCTGTTGCGGGAAACCCGGTATTGAACGAGCGGTTTTTGCCAAAGCCTACTGATTGAAAGAGAAGACCCTCAGGTAATGATCAGAATCAATGACATAATCGACAAAGCTTCGCAATACAACTCGGACGATGATCTTGATATCATTGATCGGGCCTATATTTACTCTGCCAGGGTCCACGACGGGCAAATGCGCCTGTCCGGTGAGCCTTATCTGTCCCATCCCCTGGAGGTTGCCGGCATCCTGGCGGATATGCAGCTCGATACCGTGAGTATTGCCGCCGGCCTGCTGCATGATGTCATCGAAGACACCCACGCTACGGAAGAAGACCTGGAACAGATATTCGGCAAAGATGTTGTTCAGATTGTGGCGGGTGTCACCAAGTTAAGCAAACTGACCTTTGACAGTTCCCAGGCGCGGCAGGCTGAAAGTATTCGCAAAATGCTGCTCGCCATGGCCAATGATATACGGGTAATTTTAATTAAACTGGCTGACCGGCTGCACAACATGCGCACCCTTCAATACCATAAAAATGAAGGTAAAAAAAAACAGATATCAAAAGAAACGATTGATATTTATGCGCCCATAGCCGCCCGGCTGGGGATCTACTGGATCAAAAATGAGCTGGAAAATATTTCGTTCAAATATTTGCAGTATCATGACTATGCAAAGATCGAAGCCCTTGTCGATACGAAAAAAGGAGAACAGGAAGAATATGTTGAGAAGGTAAAAATATTTCTTAAAGAAAAAATGGAAAAGGCCCATCTTGATTGCGAAATTTTGGGCCGGTACAAGAATTATTACAGTATTTACCAAAAAATGCTGGCCCAGGACCTGACGTTTGAAGAAGTTTACGACATCATTGCTTTCCGGATCATCTTAGATACGATCCCCCATTGCTATGAAGCCCTGGGGCTGGTACACGCCCTCTGGAAACCCATCGCCAAAAAATTCAAGGATTACATCGGAATTCCCAAGCCCAACATGTATCAAAGCCTGCATACCACCGTTATCGGCCCCTATGGCGAACGTATTGAGATACAGATCAGGACCCATGAAATGGACCATATAGCAGAATCCGGCATTGCGGCTCACTGGAGTTACAAGGAAGGCAAGCAGGCCGATGAAAAAACAAGCAATACCTTTGCATGGCTCCAGAACCTGATCGAAAATCAGGTGGAGGTGAGGGACCCGGATGAATTTTTGGAAAATGTACGCATTGATCTGTTTCCGGACGAAGTATATATATTTACGCCGCAAGGCGAGATCAAATCTTTACCCAGAGGCGCTACACCGGTTGATTTCGCATACCTGATTCATACCGAAGTCGGCAACCAGTGCACCGGGGCCAAGGTTAACGGTCGCATGGTTCCACTCAAATACAACCTGAAAACCAGCGATATCGTCAAAATTATAACTTCCAAGAATCATCATCCCAGCAAGGACTGGCTAAACTTTGTCAAAACCGTAAAAGCCCGTTCAAGAATCCGGCAATGGATCAAAAGCCAGGAAAAAGAGCGCAGTATGAGCCTTGGCCGGGAGATGTGCGAAAAAGCTTTTCGCAAAGAAGGGCTGAATTTCCACGCCCTGCTTAAATCCGACAATATGATGGAGGTAGCGGCGCATTTCGGGTTTAAAACCATCGATGATTTGATTGTCAGTGTCGGGTACGGCAAAACCACGCCGCTGCAGCTTGTCAGAAAGTTCGAACCCAAATCCGGTACGGACGAGATCCACGAGTCTTTTCTGGATAAAATCATGGGTCACGTGCGGAAGAAAAAAGCAGCAGCGGGGGTCATGGTTAAAGGGATGGATGATATTCTGGTGCGTTTCGGAAAGTGCTGCAACCCGGTTCCAGGAGATACCATTACAGGATATATTACCCGCGGTTTTGGTGTCACCATACACCGGTCCAATTGTGTAAATGCCTTGAAGATGAGTCCTGAACGACGCATAGACGTACAATGGAACGAGGCGTCTTCAGAAACCTTTCCGGTAAAGCTTCGTATTTCTTCGCTCGACCGGGTAGGCCTGCTTGCCGATATTGCCATGCACATCAGCAAGCACGGCGCCAATATTTTAAGCCTGAATACAAAAACCCGGGATAACGGGACAGTTGACAGCCTTATCCTCATTGCTGTCGACAATACCGCCCATCTGCATAAGGTGCTGTCATCCCTGAAAAAAATAAAATTTGTTCAGGAAGTAGCAAGGATGGATTGACGAGTTATAGGTGTAAAAAAGAGATGCTCGTTACGATCCGCCGGGAAAGAATTGGTTTGGCGGTTCCGCTGCCCTAACGCACTACCATCAATGTCAAGGCAACACAAACAAAACAAACGACTGATGACTGGCATTACTGGGTATAGATGGGCTCTCAGTTTAGATAATGTCCACTTACCGGTAGATGGTACCGGGGTTAATCCTGTAAAAAATAGCAGAATATAAGTTTATAAATTTCCCATGATACGATTCATCTTCTTTATAACTGCCTGCTTTT
>CAZFXX010000061.1:0-4837 GCA_964522985.1 uncultured Desulfobacteraceae bacterium | reverse complement strand
GAGCATGATATATTTCTAAATGGTGGACTCACACCGCCGGCCTTCACTTAAAAATTTAATGCCGCAATCTGGCTTTAATACCTAAGACTGATTTCACCTGCAAAGGGAGTTAAAATGGCAAACTATTCAACCATCGAAAAAAAAGAACTGGAGAGGCTGTTGTGCGCATATGATGTGGGCCAGGTATTTGACTATCATGAACTGAAGGGTGGGCTGGCCAATTCCAGCTTCAAGATCAATTCGGATCAGGGATCCTATATTTTGACGATTTGTGATGAAAAAAACTTTGATGAAGTCAGGTCCATGGTGAACCTTTTAAATCTCCTGAAGGAAAAAAAATTCCCGACCACCCGGATAGTCAAAACCCGAAAGGGTCATGATATCGTGGAATATAAGAAAAAACCAGTACTGCTTAAAAAATATATTGACGGCCGTGTAGCGGACGACCTTTCAACCGGAATGCTCCTGCAGCTTGGACAAGCTGTTTTTACGCTGCATGAAATACCGGTACCGAGAAACCTTTGTGAAAATTTTGCATTCGGTCTTGAATCTTTTGAAGATGTTATCAATGCAGACCTGGATCATCCATTCCCTCAATGGCTAAAAGAAAAAAAAGGCTACCTGCAATACCATATCAGTGAAGATCTTCCCAGGGGATTGGCCCACGGGGATATCTTTTATGATAATATGCTGTATGTTGGCGGTAGGCTTAAAGCAATCATCGATTTTGAAGAAGCTTGCCACTATTATAAAGTCTTTGACTTGGGAATGTGTGCTTTAGGGTGCTGTGTTGAAAATGGTCATATTTCGCTGGACAAGGTAAGGGCGTTCGTCAAAGGATATGAACAAGGCAGAGAACTGGAAACCGAAGAACGGGTCCAGCTCCGCCTTTTCATCGAATACGCGGCAGTGTCCACTGCTTACTGGCGTTTCCGGCAGTATAATATCGTATACCCCGGGAAAGAGATGGCAAACCATTATATCGAAATCCAACGGATTGCCGATCATATCCATGCTGTCCCGGAAGATGAATTTAAAACAAGCGTATTTGGTACCCCCTGCCTGGAATCCTGATACCTGAGTTGCATTTTATTTAAAAAGTCTAAAACAGACAAAATGTTAAATTATTTTCTTGACATCAATATAAAATAAATGTAATTAAATAAGCAAAAAAGTCTAAAATGGACAAATTGGTTAACCAGGAGATCTCAAATAGAAAAAAAATTATCCCGCTATATACCTGTTGCTGATGCCATTGCCACACTTTTTTGTCCTCATGCCGAAGTTGTCATCCATGATATTGGAGATGACGCACTCTTTTATATTACCAATCCCTACTCCGGCAGACAGGTGGGCGATCCTTCCAATCTGAAAGCCGATGCACAGGATTTTAACCTGAATGAAAATGTGATTGGACCCTACGAAAAAACCGGGGCCAAAGGGCAGCGCATTCGATCAATTACCGCAGTACTGAGGGACGATAAGGGAAACCCCATTGGAATTATCTGCATCAATCTTGATTTTTCGATGCTTGAATCTGCCGTGTCGGTTCTTGACAGATTCCTTTGTCCACCAAATGTGGACCCCCGCCCGGAAATTCTGTTCCGAAATGAATGGCGAGAACTGATTCTGCTGGAAATTCGTTCCTATTTGAAAAAACAGGAGCAGACACTGGAAAATATGGATGTTAAAGAGCGAAAAGCACTGCTGGAACGGCTTGATGAAAAAGGTCTTTTCTATGCCAGAAAATCGGTAGAACAGGTAGCTATCCACCTCGGAATGTCGCGGGCGACTATATATAAGGATCTCAACAAAATCAGGCAGAAAAAGAAAAAAACATCCGATATCGTAACCGGGCTTTGAAACGGCCTTGAATTTATCATGCAGATCTAAAATGTGAGAAAAGGAGGGCAGGAAGGTCGATGCAAATATTTAATCTGAAGCAAATAAAAAGCGTCATGGCGCAAATCGACATCACATCTTCCATCGAAGATGGTTTTGTTGCTTATTCGCAGGGAAAAGTAGTCGTTCCCCCAGTGGGAGAGCTGGTATTTGAGCATCCGCCGGCTGATGTCCATATTAAATACGGATATATTAAAGATGATGACTACTTTGCCATCAAAATCGCCTCCGGATTTTATGAAAATTATAAAATAAACCTCCCCACCAGTGACGGGCTCATATTGTTATTTTCCCAAAAAGACGGCACACTGGCGAGCATTCTGCTGGATGAATGTTATCTGACCGATGTCAGAACGGCGGTGGCGGGTCAGGTTGTCGCAAAATATATGGCCCCGTCCAAAATTGATTGCATTGGTGTGTTTGGCACCGGGGTTCAGGGTCGAATGCAGGTCGAGTACCTGAAATCGGTTATAGATTGCACCAATATCACTGTGTGGGGGCGGACACAAGATCATCTTGACACCTACAAACGGGGCATGGAAAAACTTGGTTACACTGTCCAGACGACTCTGGACCCTGGTGAAGTCACCGAAAAATGCCGTCTGATCATTACGGCAACGCCATCCAAAACGCCACTGATAAATGTCAACCAGATAAAACCGGGCACCCATATCACGGCCATGGGCTCCGATACTCACCTGAAGCAGGAGTTAGACGCTAAAATCCTTCAAAGAGCCGATAGGGTTGTGGCCGATAGTATAGAGCAATGCCTGTCCCGGGGTGAAATTTCCAAAGCCCTGGAGGCGGGCCTGGTAAAGAAAGAAGATCTCATTGAGTTGGGGGATGTGATTGCCGGACGTCACCCTGGACGAACGTCTGATGAGCAGATAACCGTGGCTGATTTGACCGGTGTAGCGGTACAGGATATCCAGATCGCCAAGGCAGTCCATGAAGCCCTGCTCCAATCCGATTTTGGCAATGCATAGAAGGCATCATTGTGTGAATAGGCAAGCACATACGATAGATCCCGGCCAGGTCCTCCTTGGAGGGGGGCCAAACAGACCGTAATAATGATCGTGATATTTATTACTAAAATTGCATGTCGGGAAACTGGAAACCAAAACAAGGTACAGGAGGTATTCGAGATGAAAAAATTATTCCTTTTATTGACGGCAATCCTGGTAATTTGTGCAGTTGGACTGGTGCAACCGGTTGCAGCGGAAACACTGCGTGTTGGATGTGAGTGCACCTATTTCCCGTTTAACTATCGCGGTGATGATGGTGTGCTTACCGGATACGACATTGACGTTGCAAGGGGTATCGCAGAAATCATCGGTGCCGACGTCACGTTTGTCTGCCAGAAGTGGGACGGCATGATCCCGGCCCTTCTCGCCAACAAGTTCGATCTGATCGCAGCATCCATGTCCATTACCGAAAAACGGTTGAAAAAAATGTCTTTTTCCATTCCATACCGTGTTTCCGTGGGTAGACTTGTGGGCAGGAAAGACGCAAATTTAAATCTGTTCGATAGTGACGGTACTCCCATCCCCGCCAATTTCAAGGGCGTCAAAGTAGGCCTGGAACGCGCTACGACCTACCATAACTGGATTCAGGCCAAAGTTCCCAATGCTACGGTGCTTCTTTATGATACCAACGATGCCTTATATCTTGATCTCCAGAACGGCCGCACCGATGTCATCATGACCAATCCCATGAAGGCATTTCTCAAGTTTCTCAGCAAGGAAAAGGGTAAGGATTTTGGATTCCTCAGCCCGCCGTTAGATGAACCTTCAATTTTCGGCATCGGTGTCGGCATTGGTATCGCCAAAGGCAGAGAAGAACTTCTCGGTCGCATTGATGAAGCAATGAAGACGCTGATTAAAGATGGCTTTCTGAAAAAATATGCACTAAAGTACTTCCCCTTTGCCATCCACAATGAAAACTGGGAAGGCGCTAACTAAGAAGCTGCAAATGACGCGGTGAGCTTGACAGCAGGCAGTCACCGCGTTTTTACACGTAATTCAAGACACTCAAATTGACCAAACTTATGTCTGTTTTTGGCTATCTCAGCCATGCCGGGTACTTGGTCAAAGAAAAGGAGCCGTCGTGGCAGATCTATCTGGATGGTGGGATGATTATTTATGGGGTGCAATGACCGTTCTAAAGGTTTTTGGTGTATCTTTGATCTTGACCGTTATTTTCGGGCTGATTGGGGCCACCGCCAAGCTGTCCAAAAGCCGCATTGCCCAAAAAATTGCCGCCGCCTATACGGTTGCCTTTCGCGGAACGCCGGAGCTTTTGGTGCTTTTGATTTTTTACTTTGGTTCGGCGATTACCTTAACCGGCATCACGCATATCTTCTTTCCCGAAACCCCGTTTGTGGATATCCCCCCTTTCTGGGCCGGCTCCTTTGCCATCTCCCTGATCGTGGGTTCATACGCCACAGAGACCTTCAGGGGGGCCTTTCTGGGGGTGGATCCGGGGGTTGTCGAGGCGTCTCGGGCCCTGGGAATCTCCAATGTGCACACATTTTTTTATGTGCGGATACCCCAGATGTGGCGTCTGGCCCTTCCCAGTTTTGGCAATCACATGCTCTCTATGATGAAGGATACGGCATTGATTTCCATTATCGGGTTAGAAGAGATTCTTTTCGTGGCGGAAATGGCCACCGCTGTAACCTACAAGCCCTTTTTGATGTACATGATCGTGGCACTGATTTATCTGAGTATCACCACCGTCATAACCCTGGTGATGATGGGCCTTGAGAAACATGCCAATCGTCATCTGGAAGTTGCCCCATGAATTTTGAATTTTACCTTATTTTAGAAAGTATCCCCAAGATGCTGGCCGGCCTGGGGATGACGATGCAGCTTTTGTTTCTCTCATCCTTTTTTGGCCTGAGTCTGGCTATTCTTCTTCTTCTGATGCGTATAAG
>CAZFXX010000060.1:0-12140 GCA_964522985.1 uncultured Desulfobacteraceae bacterium | reverse complement strand
TAAATTAAATCTTTTCCCTTTTACGCCTTCGATCCATCGGCGTTTGTGAATGGAAAGGGCCAGGCTGTCCGGCAGCAGGATATTGGTGGTGGACAGGGCCACACTACGTTCAATCAGGTTTTCCAGCTCGCGTACATTTCCGGGAAAATCGTATTTATTCAGCAAATCTATGGCATATGCCGAAATTTTTTGGACGGACTTGCCGGACTCACTGGAATATTTTTTAAGAAAATGCCCGGCCAAGGCGCGCAGGTCCCCTTTGCGTTCCCGTAACGGCGGCATTTTTATCTCAATTACATTTAACCGATAGAACAGGTCTTCCCGAAACCGCCCCTCAATCACCTCATCTTCGAGAAGTTTATTTGTGGCTGAAATGATACGCATGTCCACGGCGATATCCTCGTTGCCCCCGACCGGTTTGAAAACTTTTTCCTGGACCGCCCGCAGGATCTTTACCTGGATGGGCGTGCTCAGCTCGCCGATTTCATCTAAAAATATGGTTCCACCGTCAGCATCTCTGAAAAGCCCGTTCTTATCGCCCGCAGCCCCTGTAAAGGCGCCTTTTTTATAACCAAACAGTTCACTTTCCATTAATGTTTCCGGGATTCCACCGCAGTTAATGGCGACAAAACGCTTATCCCGCCGGTCACTTTGCTTATGGATGGCCTGGGCGATCAACTCCTTGCCCGTGCCGCTTTCGCCGGTAATCAGAATATTGGTGCAGGTCTTCGCCACCTGTTCGATCATCTTATAGATATGCATCATCCCGGGGCTGTTGCCGACGATCTCACCAAAATGAACGGTTTTTTGAAGTTCATTATCGATACGCTTCTTTTCAGATTCAATGGTTTTAAGATCAAGCGCATTGGCGATGGACTGTTTTAATTCGTTTTTGTCAAAAGGTTTGGGGACATAGTCATAGGCCCCGTCGTTCATGGCTTCTACCGCGGTTTCAGCACTTGCATAGGCTGAAATCATAATGACCACCGTCTCAGAGGCCCTTTTCTTTGTTTCCCGCAATACTTCCAGACCGGTGATATCCCCCAGCCGAATATCGCACAGCAGCAAATCGAAATGTGTCTTTTTGATCTTCTCGATGGCTTTACGCCCGTTTTCAGCCAGGGTGACACGGTACCCTTCTCGCTTCAACATCAGCTCAAGAAGTTCCCGCATGCTGAGATCGTCGTCAACAATCAGTATGTGCGGCTCTTTTGAAGACATTATAGATAAATCCGTTAGTGAATTCCGGGTTATGGGTGTTTGGTTCCGGTTTCTATCTTTTATCGACTGGGTCCTGAAATACTATTTTCCCACCCACCATGGTCATTACCGCCCTGCCCTTGAGTGTCCACCCGTCAAAGGGGGTGTTGCGACCCTGCGACTGAAAATGATCGGCATTTACAGTAAATGATTTTTCAATATCGATCATCGTGATATCGGCTCTGCTGCCTACCGCAAGACCGTTTTCAAGGCCCAGTATCCTGGCCGGATTGACGCTCATCAGGGTAATCAATGTTTTTATACCGATTAATCCGTCCTGGACAAGTTTCAATGAAAGCCCCAGCGAAGTTTCAAGCCCGATGATGCCATTTGGGGCCCGGGTAAACGGGGCCTGTTTTTCAACAATAGAATGGGGGGCATGGTCAGTTGCAATCACGTCTATGGTGCCGTCCGAAAGACCGTCTCTTACCGCCTGCCGGTCCACGGATGATCTAAGCGGCGGATTCATCTTGGCCCGTGTACCGTATTTTTCCACAGCTTCGTCCGTCAAGATAAAATAATGGGGCGCAGTTTCAGCAGTCACCGGCACCCCTCTGTCTTTGGCGTTTTGCAGCGCACGCACACTTTCCCTGGTTGACACATGCATGATATGTAAAGGGGCACGGGTCAGTTCACACAATGCGATATCCCTCATGACCGTAATGCTTTCAGCCGCATTGGGAATGCCCGGCAATCCCATCCGCACGGCCGTTGGCCCCTCGTTCATGGCACCGCCGGATGCCAGAGCAAGGTCTTCACTGTGGGCCATCACCAGCAGACCGGCCCGGGATGCGTCCTCCAGGGCTCGCCGCATCAGATAACTGTTGACTACCGGAAAACCGTCATCGGATACGGCAACAGCGCCGGCACGCTTCAATATTTCATAATCACACAGACTGCGCCCTTCCATACCTTTGCTGATGGCCGCCACCGGACAAACCCGGGCACTTTTTGCCTTTTGGGCCTGACGTAAAACAAATTCGGTAGTCTTTTGATCATCATTCACCGGGCTGGTGTTGGGCATGGTGCAGACCGCTGTGAACCCGCCATGGGCCGCAGCCGTACAACCGCTTTGAATTGTCTCTTTGTATTCATGGCCGGGCTCCCGAAAATGGACATGCATGTCAATCAACCCGGGTGTAACAATTTTTCCCTGAGCATTAATTTGGTCAACATCAGGATATTTGTCAAATAATGAAGCGCATCCCCCGGCGGCAACAGATTCCACAGCGACAATTTTCCCCTTATCAACGAGAATATCCGCAATTTTATCGATATTGCCCGGATCGATGACTCTGCCGCCTCGAATCAAAACCGGTTTCATGAATCCTCCAGTTAGAACCGTTTACAGTTTATTGTTATCGGTTCACGGTTGAAAAAAATAGAAATTAAAGGCCGGTGATCAAAAAACAGAGGCCGGAAGCTACCTCCCCTGAACCTGAAATCCCTTACATTAATGGTTACAAAATTCTGAAAGAATTCGATATCCTGCGTTCAAAAAAACAGGCCGATAACTAAAAAATCCCAAAGCCCTTTAAAATTCTAATGTAAAAGATTCCCGAGCCTGTTCCACCTGACGCCGAAATCTTCACTGTTCCAGGACCAGTAGATAATAAAGGCTTTACCCCTGACCGCTTTGAGGTTGACAAACCCCCAGAAACGGCTGTCATAACTGTTATCACGATTGTCCCCCATGACAAAAATAGAATCAACCGGAACGGTTATGGGCCCCATATTATCTCTGGGCTGGAATTGTGCCGGGTAAATATGAGTATCCGTGTGCATGATATGGGGGTTTTTCTGAAACTGGTCATTGACATACACTTTTTTATTACGAATCCTGATGACATCTCCGGCCACCCCCACCACTCTTTTGATATAATCCTTGTCTGGATCTTTGGGAAATTTAAAAACAACGATATCGCCTCGTCCAGGGTCTTTAACCGGTATGATGGTTTTGTCGACAAACGGCAGCTTTACGCCATAAATAAATTTATTTACCAGAATATGATCACCGATCTTCAGTGTTTCCTTCATGGAACCCGAAGGAATTTTAAAAGCCTGCACCACAAATGTACGAATGAACAGGGCCAGCACAATGGCGATCAGGATGGCCTCTATATTTTCCCGCAGGCCGCTCTTTTTTTTTATCTTTACTTCCGGTTTGGTCATGGTTTTGGAACTCAAATTATTATTGTACCTTTCGTATTTGGTTAAAAGCTATCGCCGGGTGGGATGTATCCATCAATAAAAAATACCTTTCAGAATATGGGTGCTAAAATATCGTCACTTCTTGTGCCATGGTATCTTCATGCCATATTTATGGAATAAAAATCAGCACGATTCTTAAAATCAAATTTCCCCAGATACCGACGGCAATATCATCAAGGACCACGCCTGCTCCGCCGGGGATGGTTCTTTCCAGCATACGGGCCGGAAACGGCTTGAAAATATCCAGAATTCTAAAAATCAAAAAACCCGCCATCACAGTAAGCGGATCAAAGGGCAGGCCCAGCAGCGTCACCATGATTCCGGCAATTTCATCGATGACGATACAGCCGGGGTCTTTTTTTTTTAACAGCTTTTCAGCTTCCTGGGCAATCCAGACGGCCAGAACGATAAAGGCTATTATAAAAATAGCAGCAAAAGAGATATGACACAGGGACAAAAAAAAACAAAGGGGCAGCCCCACCAACGTTCCGAAGGTCCCAGGCGCAAATGGAATGTTTCCGACTGTACCGCCGGTGGCAAAAAATATGATGGTTTTTTCTTTAGAATTCATGGTTTATCTCTATACTCCGACATACTTTTTGTCAAGGTATATGGGGGGAGGTTCAGTCTTGATCAAGGGCTTTTTGAATTTGCGCGTAGGCTTTTCTTATGGGGATGCCTTTTTCAAGTGCAAGGGTTCTGCAGTCCTCAAACTCCGGCACCATACGTTTTTTGCCGTCTATGCCCCTTATCTTTTTGCCCGTTACTTCCCCGAATCGCGTCCTAACCGTAACGCTTTCACGGGAAAGCAGGCGTCTTTCCATTTCATTAAACCGTACACCCAGGGAGGTGGTTTCAGATAGAATGCGTTGGATGATCCTTTCCCGATGGTCCGTATGGCACAGCACCTGAACCAGGGTGCCCGGCCGATTTTTTTTCATGAACACCGGGGCCCAAACCACATCCAGTGCCCCGTCGACAAAAAGCATTTCCATGAGATATCCGAAAATTTCAGGATTCATGTCGTCGATGCAACTTTCCACCAGAGTCACCCGGTCATGGCGCAGCGTATCGCTGTTATCGCCATCCTGCCCTCTGCCCATCGTTACCCGAAGCAAATTCGGACGGGATTTTATTTCCCGTGTGCCTGCGCCATAACCGATTTTGTCGATGACCATTTCCGGCCGATTGCCAAACGATTGTGCCAGACAGGTGATAATGGCAGCTCCGGTGGGCGTTATCAATTCACAAGGAATATCGGTACCATAAGTGGGAACGCCCTTTAAAATGGCCAGCGTTGCCGGAGACGGTACCGGAATGGTGCCATGGGAGCAGTTGACAAACCCCTGGCCCAAGGGCAGTGGTGAAGTCACAACCTTTTCAATGCCCAGGTATTCGAAGCACAGGGCTGTTCCCACCATATCCACAAGGGCATCGAGGCCGCCGACTTCATGAAAATGAACCTTTTCCAGGGAGGATCCATGTATTTTTGCTTCAGCCACAGCCACCCTTTTGAACATATCCAGGCTCAGTTGTCTCACCTTTTCAGGCAAGGGACTCTGACTGATCAGCGTTTTAATCTGAGCATAATTTCTTGATTTTGTGTGGTCCGAAACTGCCACAAAAATTTTTCGTGCCTTGATTCCATTACGAAAAACCGAATCGGTCTCAATTTTAAACCCTTCCAGGGGTAACCTGGAAAGCTCATCTTCCAGCCACTTGGCAGGCACGCCCAAATCAACAAAGGCCCCAAGGGTCATATCTCCGCTGATACCACAAAAACAGTCAAAAAAAGCAATTTTACAATTTTTCATATATCATCATCCCGGGTTAAAAACCATTGACACCCATCATCATGAAATGTATTATCCATTTTTTAAAAAAATCAAATAGGGAAGTGCGCAGCTTACTGGTGAGGCTCCCGGACTTCAAATCCGGTGTGAGGCGCTAAAACCGTCTCGGGTGGGTTCGATTCCCATGCACTTCCGCCATTTTACTTTCTGTTATCCTTTATTTTTAAACATTCACGGCACGCACCCTACACCAAAAATTGGCTGAAAACAACTCTAAAACAAATCCAAAATCCGAACCGTTATCTGCCCATGAATCTTCGCTGTCCATCCGGTTTGCAATCCATACCAGGGATATAATGCCTGCCGGTAATGATCCCATGAGATTGACGGCCGGACGGCAAAAACAAAATTTTGCGATAGGGATGCAAGTGAATTTCAACTCACTGTCTTGAACCGTAAACCGATGGTTGTAAACTGTCAACGATTGCATCTAAATAGGAGGCGGCTTGAAAATCGTTTTAACCAATGACGACGGCATTGATGAACCCGGCCTGCAGGCCCTGGCAAAATGCCTAAATGGATGCGGAAAAATTGTTATCGTGGCACCGAAACTGGCCCAGTCGGGGGTAGGCCACCGGGTAACCACAACAGAACCGATTGCAGTGAAAAAAATTGGTTTCGATCGCTTCAGTGTAGAAGGTACCCCGGCCGACTGCGCCCGAATCGCGTTACGCTTGATTGCACCAGATGCCGACTGGTTGATTGCCGGCATTAACCCGGGCGCCAACCTGGGGCTGGATGTTTATAATTCCGGCACCGTGGCAGCGGCCCGGGAAGCGACGATACTGGGCTGTAAATCCATTGCCATCTCCCAGTATATCGCCAGAGACCATGGTGTGGACTGGAATATCACCGGCCATCACAGTGCGCCGGTGCTGCGTATGCTCATAAACAAACCCCTTGGGAAAGGGGCTTTCTGGAATGTCAATCTGCCGCATCCGCTCCGCATGGATTCAAAACCAATGGTCAAGGAATGCGAACTGGACGGCCACTCCCACCATGTCGGTTATCAACAGAAGAACGGCGCCTATGTTTATGAAAGGCGGTATCATGAACGCCCGCGGGAGGCAGGCAAAGACGTAGCAATCTGCTTTGGCGGCAGGATTTCCATCACCCGAATGACCGTTTTGTAGAAAAAGGATCGGTTTGTATGAATTTTTTCAGCGGAATACGATATAACCTGAAAGGGCTGAAGCTGGGTATCAAAACGCCCAAATTGCTGCTGCTGGGGATATCCCGCCTTGCAGCGGTGATTCTCCTGACAATCTTTTTCACCGGGTTACTGCTGGTATACCATGAGCAAATTCTGAACGCGGTCTGGGCCAGGCCGGAAAGCCTCTGGGTCGTCTGGCTTTGGTATGTCTGTGCATGGTTGCTTACCCTGTTACTGGCAGGACTGGCAGCCATTTTGTCCTACCTGTTGTCCCAGATTCTGTTCAGCGTTGTCATCATGGATTACATGTCCCTGATCACCGAGCGCATCGTGACCGGCCAAGAGCAGACACCGGCCGATACATCCCTGCCGCGACGATTCTGGTTTTTAATTAGACAGGAGATCCCCCGCACCATTGCTCCGCTTTTGCTGATACTGGTTATTATGGTTATTGGATGGCTAACCCCTCTGGCACCGGTGCTGACCGTGCTTTCGGCCGGCGTTTCAACCGTATTCCTGGCATGGGACAACACCGATCTGATCCCAGCCCGGCAGATGGTTCCCTTTAACCGCCGGTTTGCACAGTTGTTGGAAAGCCTTTGGTTTCACATGGGATTCGGCATCCTGTTCCTGGTTCCCGTGCTCAATATATTACTTTTATCCTTTGCGCCGGTGGGAGCGACATTGTACCAGCTTGATAAAGCAACCCCCAAAGGGTGAATACTTGATGCAGCAAACATCCCTTCTACAGCACTATCTTCTCCCCTTTGTTTTACCTTGTTTGGATGATTGATGAATGCGCGATCCTGATCGAGACGGTTTTTTGCCGGCCTTATCGTTTCTCCTGCCGAATCGGGATTTCGATTTTAACCCGGCGCTTTTGCCGGAACCGATGGTTTTCTTGATGCGGGTTTTCGAACGCTGCTTTGCGGACTTTCTTCTTTCCACGATCTCTTTTAAGGCCTTGTCCGCCTTTTTTTCGCTGGACGGGCTGTCCGGTCGGAAAAGAACAAAATCCGGAACCGCGCTCTCCTCTGTATAGCCGTCAACCTTTTCCTTCGGGATCTTCCGTTTCAACAGTTTTTCAACGGCCTTAAGATAAGGCTTTTCATCATGACTGACCAGGGAGACGGCAATACCGTTGATGCCCGCACGACCGGTGCGACCGATGCGATGGACATAATCCTCAGGGTTGCCCGGCATATCGTAATTGACCACATAAGGCAGACGGCTGATGTCCAGCCCCCTTGCGGCCACATCCGTTGCTACAAGGATTCGGATCTCACCGTCCTTGAACGCTTTGAGGGTACGTGTCCGGAAAGACTGACTCTTGTCACTGTGCAGGGCAGCGGCACGGATCCCTTTTGCAACCAGTTTCTCCGTGAGTTTATTTGCTCCGTGTCTGGTGCGGGTAAAAACCAGTATCCGAGTCCAGCACCCCCGGGTGATCAGGTGGATGAGAAGGGCGCGTTTATTTAACCGGTCCACCAGGTGCACCTGCTGGGCAACAGGTTCCGCCGCCATATGGTCGGGCATCACCTCGATATATTCTGGCGCCTGCAGCATTCTTTTGGCAAGATTCCGGATCTGTGGGGAATAAGTTGCGGAAAACAGCATGGTTCTGCGTTCAGATGGAACGAGATCGATGATCTCGGAGATCTCATCACTGAATCCCAGATCCAGCATTCTGTCCGCCTCGTCGAAAACCAGAAACTCTATGCGGGAAAGATCCAGATGCCGCCGGCCGGCAAGATCCAGCAAACGGCCCGGTGTGGCCACAAGGATATCGATGCCGCGCCTCAGTCGATCGATCTGGGGGTTGATGCGGACCCCGCCGTAAACCACGGTGCATCGAATGGACACCATCCTTGCATAGGCCTTGATGCTCTCTCCCACCTGAAGCGCCAGTTCCCTCGTGGGGGTCAGGACAAGTGCGCGGGGGTGTCGCCCTTTGCCGGTCCGGCGACTTAAAATTTCAACCATAGGGAGTGCAAATGCGTCTGTTTTCCCGGTTCCGGTCTGGGCCCGGGCAAAAATGTCCCGTCCTCTGAGAATAGCGGGAATGACCCGGGTCTGAATGGGGGTGGAAACGGTGTACCCCCTGGCTTCCACCGCTTTAAGCAGTTCGACCCGAAGGCCAAGTCCATCAAATGACATGTATTAATCCTGAATGTTCTCGCAAATCCCACATTTTAACAGATTGGTACAACCTGTCTGTATCGAATTTCAACAGCAACAGGATATACAGCATAATTAGTTTCCAAACAGAAATTTTAAATTGTCGTATTAACAGAAAATTGCGGTTTATTTAACAATCGAAAATTTTAATTTTAAAAAATAAGTCTTGAGCGAGATAAGTGTTAATACGCTCCCGGCTTATTATCCGACAAAAACATCTACATGCCCATCGGGATCATATGAATATTAAATTGTCCATAATAATCAACATGTCCCCTTTTCATTCCATCGGGATCGGAACCGGCTTTGACTGGCGGGATTGATGTTGGCTTCGGTGTCAGCCAGAGCATAGCCAACTGCAATGCAGACGAACTAAGGGAACGTCGCGCAGATGTCCGTCTGCAGTTAAAAAGTTAAAAAAATAGAAAATAAATGCCTGAGCCTTACCGCCGGTCAAGGGCAACGCATATCGTTCGAACAGCCGTATCGATGTTCATCCGGGTCGTGTTTATAGTCAGGTCATAGTTGCATGGGTCGGCGATATTGGCGTTATACGACTGTCTACAAAAAGCTCTACGTTGGGAGCCCCGATTCATCACACGTTTTTTAGCTGCTCGGGGTGATATATCATATGCTTTTGCAATATGCTGTACCCGTACGTCCAGTGGCGCCACCAACCGTACACTCAGGGCCTCATCCTGCGGGATAATGAAGTTGGCGCCACGCCCGACAATCACGGCTCTGCCATGCTTGCCGATCACCCCGATGACCTTCATAAGATGCTCCAGGTACAGCCCAGGCCAGAGATAGCGATCATTCACCAGAGACGATAAAAAATCTTCAATGCCCGAAAGCCGGGTTTTTTCCATGCTGTTGATGACCGTATCGCGGACATGGACACTCTCGGCAATTTTTTGGACAATACCACGTTCAAACAGATCAAAACCAAGCTTTTCGGCAACTTCGCGGGCCACGAGCTGGCCGCCGCTGCCGGGTTCCGATGATATCGTCACAACTGAAATATGCTTTTCACCTTTTTTCTCGGCAGCCTGTATTTGTTTCCATCGTTCCACCTTCTTTTTGATAAAAAATTCAAGATCCCTGCTCTCTGATCCCATTTTTCCTCCTCCCCTGGTATCCGGTACTCCATGATTTAATCATTCATCTATTCCGGTTTTCTCTATTCCTCGAACCCGCTGAAGAGAGATGTTATCATTCTATTCGGTTATCAATTATATCAATCATAGGAAAACTTAGGAAGTTCATTGAGTGCTTTTGCGAATCTTTCCGGATTAAACGGTTTCTGTTTTTTTAGGATATCAAATATCTCTGAAGAAACAACGCACCCAATAATTTTTTTAGCTTCTACTTCAGAATATCCCTCTGACATCAAGCGGTGAAAGGTTTGACGAGTTTCTGGTGGATCATTTGCCTAAAGTTGATTTTCAACAACCTCTGAAATTACTGATTTTAAATAAGGATTTCCTTCCATATTTTGTCTCTTTCAAAATTATGACCCACAAATCCCGCAATTAGCGAAAAGGATGGTGCAGCATTTTAAAAATATAGTGAAAACTGATTTTGGCAATAACTCTATGGAAACTTTATCAATACAACTATAGGAATTCAACCGTTTTTTGAAAAACACCCACCTTAAAAAAATCACCCCAATACCCTACCGCCACTTTATCAAATTTATCGATGAACTACCCCGCCGCAAGCGGACGGGGTATCGGCAAAGGATTTAACCAATTTTAACGTCGCAAGCAACGGGTTATTAGACCCAATGCTTTGCAATAAAAGCCCCAAAAGGGGCCGGCGCAATCCATCAAAGGTTCCGGGAAAAATTAACCGAATTTTACAACTTTTCAAACCCTGGACTGTTGAACCCTGAATGATTGCATTTTTTACGGCATATATTCCGAAGAAACGCTTTTGCTCATCTCCCCGGATTCCGTGATGACATGATCGATCAGGTCAAGATCCACCAGGCAGTGGGAGTGGGTCGACAGGGAGTATTTGAAACCGGCAGTCTGCATCTCTTCCCGGCTCTGGTAGATATGTTGATCCATTGACCGGCGATATGAAAAATGCAGGGTGTTGACAAAAAGATGCACTGCAACATTGTTTACATGGCACAGGCTGATGGCTCCGGCACTGCCGGCCGGCGCTACTATTTTCCGGTCAGATGTCACCGTCAGTGCCCCCACAAACATCTTCGTGGCCTGTTTGATATAATGATCCAGGTTATATGCTCGCACCACCTCGTATTCTATCCCTGCCTTTTCAAGGGCCTGGATAAGCTGCCGGGTGCGATTGACATTATGTTCCAGAACAATTACCTTAAAATTATGGTTACGTACCTCACTGGCCCGCACCAGAATATTGGTGACCACCGAACTGGCCGAATGTACTATGATAACGTCATCATCCCTGACATAGTCAAGGCCTCTTTCGGTCACCTTGCGCGCATTGCTCTTAAAAATCTCGATCTTATCGGTAAGAATTCTAATGGCCTGGGTCCTGACCTCTTCAAGGTTGACGGTATCCGACTCGTCATATTTTTTAATTTCATCCTTAAAATTTTCCAGCAAGTGAATCAGTGGTATAACTTTGGGCTCGGATTCCCTTATAATGTCAATAAACTCGCCCAATAATGCCCCGATCTCGACCCGTTCGCATTTCAATTCCTTAATTGATACGATAAGGCCCTGCAGTGCCAACACAGTAATCCGGGCGATACCCATGAACTCGCTGATATCCCTGAGAATCTTATACAAATTATTCTGTTTTTTTTCGTTCATAATGATAGCCACAGATAGATCGTAAGAAACACCGATGAAATGATCAGTGTTATAATTGTTATAAGGGCACTGAACTTCATAAATTCAACAAAACTGATATTAACTTTCAACTGTTTGGCCATTCCTACAGAGACAATATTAGCCGAAGCGCCGATCATCGTCATATTGCCCCCGAAACAGGCTCCCAGAGACAGTGCCCACCAGAGAATATCGTTGGGAATCGGGGTGGCATCCAGCATCAGCTTCACAATGGGAATCATGGTAATGGTAAAGGGAATATTATCCAGAAATCCGGACACGATGCCCGACACCCATAAAACCGTCAGCACCATGATATACGGGTTGTCCCCCACTTGCAAAAACACGTTGCGGGCCACCCATTCGATGACGCCCTTGTGCTCCAGTACGCCCACCAGGATAAACAGCCCGGAAAAAAACAGGAGCGTACTCCATTCCACCTCTTCCAGCATTTCCTCAACGTCAACCCCAGAGATGGTGAAAAGAACCATAGCCATGAGCACTGCCACCACACCGGGCGACAGATGGGTAATGGTCTGAGTAACAAATAGTAAAATGGCAATCCCCAGGCAGCTCAGCCCTTTGACCAGGAGCTTACGATCGATTTCGATATTTAAAAATTCGATTCTGATTTTTTCCAGCAGTAGCTGTACCGAAAAAAGC
>CAZFXX010000059.1:0-12220 GCA_964522985.1 uncultured Desulfobacteraceae bacterium | reverse complement strand
TGATTTTTTCACCTATGACTTAACAAACACCGACCCCTCTTTTGTCAATGACCGATGGGATCTGATAAAAAAACTGGGACGGTTGAGACCTGATTCAAAATCGGAGCATATCCCCTGCCCTGAGTGCGCCGAGCATGAAAAATGCTATGGCCCCGACGATACGGCCAGAAGTAGAATCCAAATTTTCAACTTTTACCCCACTTATATGATGATATTTCCGGGCGATGCAATAAACGCCATTGATTTTATCGCCCTTGTTTCCGGGGCGTCTGAAGAACAGGTGCAGCATTATCTGGCGGACAGCTTTCAAAACGGCAGGCTGAAATGCCTTCAGGCCTCGGGTGTATTCGAGGACCATGGCCCTTATTTCCTGTTCCGTCAAAGCAATCGTTTTTTTTTGGAAGTTCTTTACCTGAAGTTAAACTTTTTAATGGGTCTGTTTGAAAATATCATCCCGGACTTGGAAAACCTGCGTCCCCCGGACTTGGGATTTTCGCTGGACCGTTTCTGGGTAACGCCTGCCCATAGAACCGGGCTAGTTCCCCACCTGTGGAATTTCACGATCCAGCGCATCGATCTGGGAGATGCGGGACGCCAAGCTTTTCAAATCCCTAAAATTCCGCCTTCATACGGGTTTTATTTTTTGGGGACCATCTGGTTTTTCACCCTGCTCGTCAACAGCCAGCAGAAGACATCGACTATCTATAAAAACCTGCAAACGATTCTTGAAACGAAAATTAATGACCCTGAAACCGGTATTGATGATTGGAAAACGCCCTTAAATAGTCCTGTTTTTTCACCCGAAAATATTTTCTGGAATCCAGACGAAACCAGCGTCCCTGAATCAATGCATGCAATCTGGCGGAAAACCCTGGTAACTGGCCTACAACTGCTCACCGGTGATCACTATCACGGCATAACTGAGGACATTGAAAAATTTCAGCAAAAACTGACGGCATTACTGGAAACAGTAAAAGGGATGCTTTTGCCGGTGACCGAAAAAATTGAAACACCCGCCAAAGAAAAGGAAATCAAAGAATTTTCAGATGAAGATAAACAGGCGTTGCGTAACATTCTGAACAGGATCGGCCGCAAATGGTCTGTAAGGATTGAAAAGGATTCCGTGAAACCGGAAATGGTTATACAAAAACCCATAACGGATCAGACAGTCACCCCTGAAATGGCACCGGATGATCCGGAAGAAACCATAACCATGGAAAGGTTATATAATGATAGCACACTGGCAATTTCTGAGGATAAAGCGTCTTCTGCCACGATTTCTAAAAAAAAATCAGAATTTACGATAAAAGCGACCCGGACCACGGAAGAAAAACCGATATGCGAGACCGTCATTTTATCATCCGGAATTTTTAAGGATATGGACCAAAGCAGAACCCGATCGGGAAAAAAGCTGCTTGACACGCTATCAGATGCCCCAAAAAAGCAGGGCCCAATTGATTTTTTTGAAGATCATACCATTGTTCAAAAACCGGTTGCTATGACACAGAAACCGAGAAGCACTATCAAACCTGACTTTTCTACAGTTAAAGGCCTTTCAGAGGCAGATGAAATAGAAGAAACACTGATTCTCTCCCCGGCAGACAAAAACACTGACGCCAGCCTCCAAAAAGATGATTTTGCTGAAACCGTGATTCAGTCCCCCGGTGTGGCGATGCAAAAAAAATCAAAGGTTTCCGATCAAAAAAACAAAACGGAACATTCTCCGGCTGTAGAGAAGACGCATATTGAAGATGACCTGGCGGAAACCGTTATTCTGAGTCCAAGGCCGGCAAACAGGAAATAAAAAATGATAAGTCCGGACCGGATGAAAAAACTGGCACTGGAAATAGAGCGGATATTTATTTTAGACCCGGTGAATGCCGAAACGCTGATCGAGCAATATTTGAATAAAGAATTCAATGATCTGCCTGACCAGGAAAAAAAAATACAGCTTGAAAAAATTTCAACAGTATTTAAAAAATCGACCGATAGCGTACCGGACATGGATGAGGATGCCCTTGCCAGAATATTTTCCATGCTGCTGGGGCGGGATGTGCACCGTGACGAGCTGGACTCGGAAGATATGCTGATACGATTAGGCCAGGCCCTGAACACTATCTTTGATACGCTGAATCAACTGGTAGGTCTCATCGACAAAACCCTTTTCGGAGAATCCACCGGTGAGGAAACCATCCGGTACTTTATTGGGTCACATGTTGAGGGCGAAGACCACAGGGGATCCCTGGAAAGCTATATCGGCCGTATTAACAAAGCGTTTTTAATTACCCAGGAAGCATTTAAGCTGGCGGCGGAAACCAAGGTGGGTGAAATTCTGGCCGAACTCGACCCCAGACAAATAAGCAATAAAGGAAGCGGCTTGAAGTTCGGACCGTTACGCAGGGCCGAATCTTTTGCCATCTATGAAGAAGCGTATCGCAAAATAAAGGACTGGTTCGAATCAGGGCGTTTCAGAGAACATCTGGTAAGGGAATTTGAAAAAAAATGCCGCGGCATGGGCTGATGCCCATACGCAGAATGTTTGATTCCGATCGTTTGCATCACAAACTTTGAAACCGATCTATTTTTAATTTATCATGAAGACTGCCAGAATTTATTGTCATTTATTTAAAGTAAAGGAGGAAAATTAAAGTGAAAAAATATATGTTGCTTATTTGTCTACTATTGATCGGGCTGTTTTTCTATGCTTGTGCGTCCAAACCGCTTCCCCTTCCAAACTGGACTTTTGAAAAAGCAGCTATTAATATTGACCTTAAAGCCGACAACCGTTTGAACCTTAATGAGGAGATCCCGCATACACTGCTGTTGTGCATATATCAACTCAAGGACAGAAATACGTTCAACCGTATTGCCGATAATCATGAAGGCATATACAAACTTCTGGAATGTAGCCTTTTTGACAGCAGTGTCACCAGCGTCAAGCGCCTTATCGTCAACCCCGGACAAAATACAAACATTTCACTCGACCGGGCCGAAGGGACTCGATACGTGGCAATTGTGGCCGGATATTATCTCCTTTCAAAAGAACGGATGATCCGTTTTTACGAGGTCCCTGTGGAAGTCCGCAAACAAGGCCTGATTATGAAGAAAAAGTTTCAGGTCCCAACCTTGATGGATATTAACCTCAGCCTGGGACCGAAACAGATAGTAAATTAATCCTTTGTTTTTATTGTAAAAATTAGATGATAGACCGCTTTTGCCTGATCATAAACAAAGAGGAAAGATCTCAAAATGGAAAGACCGCTTTTCTGGCACCAGGGATTGTTTCTGCAACCCCAGCACTTTCAATTGGAAGACCGTTACCTGCAGCACCTGTTCAAGCCGGTTTATAAATTTTCACATCCCTGCCTCTGGGGAGTTGCGAATCTGGAAATCGCACAAGAGGCTTTGAACGGTGGGACCTTTAGTCTTATCAAGGGGGAATTTCTTTTCCCGGATACGAGTTATGTGGGATTTTCCGGCAATGCACTTTGTGAGGCAAGGCTGTTTGAAGATGCCTGGAACGATGCTGGACAGCCCCTTACGGTTTATGCCGGGCTTAAAAAGTACAAGAACGAGGGCGAAAATGTAACGGTTTTTGAAAAACTTGATAACCTGGCAGAAATTACCACCCGTTTTGTAACGGCGGCTGATCCTGATGAAATTCAGGATCAGCATCAAAGCGGCCCTGATGCCCAGGTAAAAAGACTTTTCTATGTGCTGAAACTGTTTTTTGAAACTGAAAAGGAACAACTTGGTGATTATACGCTGATTCCCATTGCCCGACTGGAGCGTCAGGGAGAAAAAGTTATTTTGTCAGAGCAGTTTGTACCTCCAGGTCTGAATATTGCCGTATCCGGTGTGCTTTTCAAACTGATCACCGATATCCGGGACCAACTGGCGGCCAGAGTTCATCAACTGGAAGGCTATAAAAAAGAGAGGGGCATTCACACGGCGGAATTCGGGGCACGGGACATGGTCTTTCTCCTGGCATTAAGATCTTTAAACCGATACCTTCCGCTGTTGAATCATTTGATAGAATCAGGGGGCGCACATCCATGGGATGTATATGGGGTACTGCGCCAACTGGCGGGTGAACTCAGTTGTTTTTCAACCCAGGTCAACCTGTCGGATGCCGATGCAGAAAACTCGGGACTCTTACCTGCATATGATCATGAATCCCTGTGGGGCTGTTTCGCCAGAGCCCGCTCGCTGATTACAAAACTTCTGGACGAAATCACCGCCGGACCCGAATATGTGCTGGAACTTACATATGACGGTGCCTATTTTGCATCGGAAATGCCGCCGGCAATTTTTGAAGGCCGGAATCGATTTTACCTGATTTTTGAAACCGAACAGGATGCTGATAGTTTTATTGCGTCGCTGGAGACAGGCTCCAAACTGAGCTCCCGCGAAGCATTACCGATCCTGATTGCCCGATCTCTTCCCGGACTTACCCTTGAGCATCTGTCGACCCCACCGCAGGAACTGCCCCGCCGTCCCGGATCACTTTATTTTAAAATACACCATCACGGCGAACAGTGGACTCAGGTGGAAAAAAGTAATAATATTGCATTATACTGGGATGCGGCGCCCCAGGATTTAAAAGTCGAACTTATGGTTGCAGGGGGATAACCATCATGCGTTTAAGCGACTACTTCATAAATCTGGTTGCCTATGTTGCTTATTTTATCAAAAATCTGGACAATCAGCAGCCTTCTTTCGAACAGATAAAATCCGATATTCAGCAGCATATCAATAAAATCGAACAACGTGCTGCACAGGACCCGGTCTCACGTGATGATTTCGACCTTGCACGCTTTGCCATCTTTGCCTGGGTGGATGAGGCCATCATGAATTCATCATGGCAGGAGAGAGAAAAATGGCAGGGCGAACTTCTCCAGCGTGTTTATTTCCAGACCGCTGCCGCCGGTGAACTTTTTTTTGAGCGGCTGAACAGTATCGGACTGCACCAGAGAGACGTTCGTGAGGTCTATTATCTTTGCCTGGCCATGGGATTTACAGGACGATTCTGTAATGCTGGGGATGAGTATCTTTTAGAGCAGCTCATGACATCGAATCTCAAAATTCTGACGGGTAGTTCCGTCGGGGTCCCCGCCATAACGGAAACAGCGCTTTTCCCGGAGGCCTACCCACCGGACTCGGTCGAAGTCCCGATCCCCAGGATAAAAAATCGTTTTTCTTTTTTTACAATGGGATGTATCGGTTTTCCAATTCTGCTTTTCGGAGGGTTATACCTTATTTACTGGTTTATTCTGAACAATGTCGGTACCAATTTTTAGAAAAGAACGTCCAACATTCATGAGTTTCTAAATTTTAAAATTCGTGTTTTTCGGTTTATCGAAGGTTGGATGTAATTCGATATTTCATGTTCTATATTTTACATTAAACAAGTATGTTAGCCAACTAAATATCATTAACTAAATGATGTTGTTTTTGTATGGTGCCCCAATAAATTATAACAGACAGGTGGTGGACGTAAATGAAACAGTTCCTGCTAAAGGCACTTAAATTCTTTTTGATCATTACGCTCATTTTATTGGCGATTTTTCTGATTTTCGGCCTGATCCTGTGGCTCGATTGGCCCTGGTGGGTAGGACTTTTTGTTCTTGTGGGGTTGGGCGGATTTTGGATCGGACTGATATTTATTAAAAAGATAATGCTGCGCCGCCGTGAGCAACATTTCGTGAATCAGGTGATTAATCAGGATGAATCCTATATTCAAAACCTTGGAGACGATAAAAAAGACAGCGCCCTTGAACTGCAGCAGCGCTGGAAAGAAGCAATGGAGGCTTTACGCAAGTCTCACCTGAAAAAACGCGGTAACCCGCTATACGTTCTTCCATGGTATCTGGTTATCGGAGAGAGTGGCTCCGGCAAGACTACGGCCATCAAGAGCGCCCGGCTCTCCTCGCCCTTTGCAGAAGTCACCCGTACCTCTGGAATTTCCGGAACCCGTAATTGTGACTGGTGGTTTTTTGAACAGGCGATTCTCATCGATACGGCCGGAAGATACGCAATCCCTGTGGATGAAGGCCATGACAAGGATGAATGGCAAAAATTTTTAAGCCAGCTTATTAAATTCAGAAAAAAAGAACCCATTAACGGACTTATCGTCACCGTTGGCGCTGACAAGTTACTTTCCGCCGGTGCCGAAGTCATAGAGGGAGACGGCCGAAAAATCAGGCAGCGCATCGATGAACTCATGCGAGTTCTAGGTGCCCGGTTTCCGGTTTACCTGCTGGTAACCAAGTGCGATCTTATACAGGGAATGACCCAATTTTGCGATCAGTTGACTGAAGAGAATCAAGAGCAGGCCATGGGAATGATAAATCTCCAGATGACCGGGGAAACAGATACCTTTTCCGAACGTGTCATCCAAACCATCGGAGAAAAACTGAGGGGCCTTAGACTGCTGGTGCTGCAAAAAACAAAAGAGCATACGGCAAGACAGGGTGTCGACCCCGGCTTGTTACTTTTTCCTGAAGAATTTGAACGGCTCAGGCAAGGCCTGAATGCCTTTTCTAAAGGCGCTTTCCAAAAAAATCCCTATCAGGAGTCTCCTCTTTTGCGGGGTCTGTTTTTCAGCAGCGGACGCCAGGAGGGCAGCCCCTATTCCCATTTTCTAAATGATCTTGGGCTCATCGGCACCCGGGAGGTTTTACCGGGTACCAGTCACGGACTATTTCTGCACGATCTGTTTACAAAGATATTTCCACGGGACCGTGCCCTGTTCACCCCCACGCAACGGACCCTTGAATGGGGACGCCTTACCCGTAACCTAGGCCTTACATCCTGGGTAGCAGTGGTGCTGGCGCTTTGCGGACTGCTCAGTTTTACTTTTGTGAAAAACCTTCAAACCATACGAACGGTATCACGGGAATTTTCAAAACCTGTGCTTTTATCCGGAGAGCTGTTCAACGATGTCACTACCATGGACCGGTTTCGGCAGGCGGTTTTAAAAGTCGAAAAAAAAAACAAACACTGGTGGATTCCACGAATGGGCCTGAACCAAAGCCTGCATGTTGAAAACACGATGAAGGAAAAATATTGCCGGCTTTTTACAGAAGGGTTCATGCACCCCCTTGAAGAACAGATGACCCAGTCCATGACCGGCTTCACAGATTCCACCGCCGAACCGATCATTATTCAGCATGTGGACTACCTTGTCAAACGTATAAACCTGATTAAGGCCCGACTGGAAGGTGAAGGGGCCACGCATATGGCATCCATGGGACAGCCGTCATACGATGCCATCGCCATAAGACCAGGCCATGAGTTAATTCCCGAGCTTAAAGAAAAATTTTCCGGATTGTATCTGCATTCGCTGTTCTGGCGTCAGGACCCCATCGTTCTCAATCGAGAAATGAATAATTTACAGACATGGCTAAAACATATTCTGATCAAAAAGCGATCCAACCTCAACTGGCTGGTCCAGTGGGTTGACAGCGTCCCTGATTCGGCAGGACTGGGGCTGGTCGATTTCTGGGGCGGAAGCCTTGACCAGATGGAAGAGCCCTTGATAACTGCCGCCTATACGGCAAAGGGAAAGCAACAGATCGATGCCTTCCTGGGTGAAATTGAATCGGCCCTGCCCGATCCGTTGATTTTAGCAGAACATAAACTTGAATTCAGCCAGTGGTACATTGATGCCTATCTTGAAAAATGGCGTCTTTTTGCCGAAAATTTTCCCCTGGGCAAAAAACGACTTCAAGGGTTTGAAGAATGGCAGCGGGTTGCCGCCGGCATGGCGTTTGACAATAGTCCCTATTTTGTTTTTCTTGAAAAAATGCGCCGAGAACTATTGCCGTTAACGGATACGGGAAAAGTGCCGTCCTGGATTGATCTGATTTTTGAATATGGCATCGCCATGGATCAGGCGGGAAAGGCCGGCCCGAAAGACACTGTCAAGGTGGGCGTAATCGAACGGGCAGCCATCAAGGTTAAGGCCAAGGTGGCAAGAATAGAAAAGAAAATCGACATTAAAGGCGGACGACAGTTGAGTCTGAAATCACAACTCACTGTGGCCGATGCCCTGACCCGGTACCGCAAGGCCCTTGGCGCCATTGCGCCTGCGGCCTCTTCCCGGCGGGTGGCATTTAAAATGGCCGGTTCCGTGTTCAGCGAAGATCCGTCTGTGGGAGAATCTCCCTTTTTCATGGCGCAAAGCACCATTGCCGACATGAAAGCCGCATTGCAGAGTATAAAACCGGAGGACCGTATTTTCTGGGACCTGGTTACAGGCCCCCTTGATTATTATTGGGATTTTGTATGCAAAGAGACTGCTTGTCAGTTATCCAAAATATGGGAACAGGAAGTTCTGGTCGAGATTCAGGGCGTGACAAAAAAAAGAGTCATTAACGAAATCCTGCTGGGGCAGGACGGGTTTGCCATAAAGTTTATCAAGGGCGAAGCCTCACCGTTTGTCGGCCGTACCCTGAAAAAAGGATATTTTGCGCGAAAAATAGAGGGGAACACAATTCCTTTTACGGATAAATTTTTAAATTTTTTCACAAAAGGAATCACGGCCATGACCCCTGTGCGGGTTGCCAAGGGGGAAACGGAAGTCCCTGTTAAACCGCTTAAATCAAACTATTTTATTTCGATAAAAGGCCTTCCTACCAATGCCAATGCCGATGCAGTGGTGCAGCCGCACGCAACACAGCTTGAGCTCCAGTGTGCCGAAGGCGGTCAAAAGCTGACCAACCTCAACTACCCTGTACATAAGACCTTCAACTGGTCCCCGGCCAGTTGCGGAGATGTTACGTTTCAAATCAAAGTCGAAGACCTTATGCTGGTCAAAAAATACACCGGCGAAAAGGCTTTTGTAAAGTTTTTAAAAGATTTTGCCAAAGGGGAAAAGACATTTTATCCAAAGAATTTTCCCAGACAGGAAAAAGCGCTGAAAGGACTTAACATTAAATCGATCCGGGTCAGTTATGGATTGAGCGGGCATAAGCCGCTTTTAAACGCAGTATATGCCATAGAAGATGCCGAACGTAAAAAGGCAGCGGCCGCTAAAAAACGAAAAAGAGGGCCTAAGGTGCCTCAGGTACCTCAGGAGATTGTATTGTGCTGGGATCTTTAAATACCAGAAAAAATTGGGAATGGTGTGCAAACGGCAAACATCCTGCGAGCCGGGATTATTTTAAAATCGCTACACAACATCCCCTGCTGAACGCTTTTATCGAATGGATGGAGAAGGGCTATAATCAGCTTAAAAATAAACCCGGATCCGGTCATACCCTTTGTTCATGGCGTTTCTGGTCCAAAGGTTCACCTCCCGACACCCTGGTTTGCGGTATCATCCGGGACAGCAGCGACGGTGTGGGACGTCCCTACCCGCTCCTTGTTATGGGAACCGGCCCCGTTACCAAATGGCGGTCACACCCGGAACTGCTGCCTTTTGCTCTGGAACAAACCTGGAAACAGATGGAATCTCTGGCTGCCGGCAGATTTTCGGACCTGCAATTACTTAAAGAAGCGGTTTTCCATCTTCCACCGCCCGAAATAAATCGGTATTCAGACACAAACGCACCGTATCCTGGTGAGGATATAAACCGGCTGCTTCCATCGGAAAAGGTTGTTTCACTACAAGAGCAGCTTTTTCTGGAGATTAAGGGTGCGACAATTGAAAACCCGTTGAATCTGGCCATGGCATGGAGTTTGCGACTAAAAAAGCAGGCTGTTGGTCTGCCCAGTGCTTTTTTAATGGGCGGAATACCCGAAAAATCCTACTTGGCTTTTTTTTTCCGCCCCCTTGGTGTCACGGATTTTATTCACCTCTGGTCTATGGGATCGGAAAATAACCGTTCATCATTACAGAATGCATAAAATATAGTAAAAAAGGTTTTTCTCATGGAATTAAAAGAACTGATCAAATCCGGCCCGTTGACCCAGGTACGTGAAAAACTGGTGGCAGCGATAAAAGGCTCACCTGCTGATCAGAGCAGTCGCTTTCTTTTGTTTCAGGTCATGGCATATATGGGCGAATGGGATAAAGCCCGCCGCCATCTTGAAATCATTGCAGCACAGGACCCAAGCCAACAGGCCGGGGTCCAGGTTTATCTGAACCTTATTCAGGCCGAAACAGAACGGCTTGAAGTTGTTCACAATAAACGATCCCCTGATTTTTTACCTGAATCTCCGGCGTACCTGGAAATTTATAAAGATGCCTGTCAAAAACTATCCGAGGGTCAGTTCAAGGCTGCTAAAGCAGGATTCCTGGAAATCCACAACCGACGTCCATTTGCTTCCGGAACTCTGAACGCTACAGAATTTAGCGGGTTTCAGGGTACGGACACACGGCTCTTTTGTTTTCTGGAGGCATTTGTACATGAACGCTATATCCTTCTGCCCTTTGAATTTATTCGTGAATTGACCCTTGCACCGCCTGTAAGTTTTCTGGATCTTTTGTGGGCATCAGCACAGATTACGACATGGGAGGGATTGACACTTAACTGTTTTCTACCGGTGCTTTATCCAGAAACGTTTCTCCAGGCTGATGATCGATTGAGACGAGGACAGATGACTGACTGGAAAGCGCTTGGAGAAAAAATTTATCAGGGGATGGGTCGGCATGTTTTCCAAATCGGTGAGGAAGACGTCGGAATACTTGAAATTCAACAGATCATTTTCAATCCGGCTGCAGTGGAATAAAAAAGATACCAACTCAAAAAAGTGTAACCTATTTCTGATTTTTCATGAAGGATGCCAAAGATGAAGCATACAATTGATATTGATGCAATCCTGTCTCCGATTCCCGGAGAAAACCCTGCCGGTGAAGACCTTCGTTATGCCCCGATCTACGATGAAATAAAGGAGGCCAGACGGGCCGATGATATATTGAACCGTGGGGACTGGGATCGTGAAATCAAAACATCCGACTGGGAAAAGGTGATATCCCTGTCAAAAAAAACACTGATTGGAAAAACCAAGGATCTCCAGATCGGGGCCTGGCTTACGGAAGCGTTAACAAAGACCGAAGGTTTTGAGGGTATGTCCACCGGTCTTACAATTCTCACCGGTTTTTTAAATCATTTCTGGGAGCATGTATATCCTGAAATCGATGAAGGTGACCTGGATTACAGGGTGGGACCGCTTGAGTTTTTAAATAATAACCTCTGGCTCATCATCAATGATACGCCGCTCACTGATCCCGGTGCAACACCTGGATATTCATGGATGAAATGGCAGGAATCCCGCCAGGTGGGCTCTGAGAAGGATACTAAAAATCAATATGGCGACATTGATGATGCCAAAAAAAAAGCTCGCAATGAAAAAATAGCGGAAGGCAAATTGCCGGCCGAAGAATTTGACGAGGCTGTCGCCGCATCGTCCAAGGCATTCTATATAGAACTGGAAAATATCGTGAATTCATGCCTTGCAGGATTTCAGGCCCTCGATGAAAAAGTTGATGAAAAGTTCGGAAACGAAGCGCCCCGGTTGTCTGAATTGAAAAAGGCCATTGAAGCGTGTGCCATGTTTGTTTCCCGGACATTAAAAAAGAAAAGAGAACTTGATCCTGATCCGGTATCAATACCTGAAAATATATCTGAATCAGAGACAGCGCCTGAAGATGTACAAGGTATTGCCCCGGCAGAAGATAACCCGGGTTCAATTTCGGCGGTTTCAGCACCCATGGCCGACGCTTTTGCCCCCCCCATTCAGTTATCCGCGAATATTGCCATTGATTCAGATACCGTTGAGCAGGCCATCTGGAAAGACGCCCGGCAGACCCTGCAGACATCCGGTTTAAATCAGGCGTTGACAAAACTTCTCAACGCCTCGTGCAGTGCCGCTTCCATAAGGCAGCAGAACCGTTACCGGCTGCTGATCGCCAGGCTTTCTTTGGAAGCCCGGCGACCTGACCTGGCGCGACCGGTGATAGAAGGCCTGCATGCCCTGATAGAGCAACTGAACCTTGAGCAGTGGGAATCCCCTCTCTGGATAGCGGAAGTCCTGGATACTTACTACCAGTGCCTGACCGCGGACGGCGCTTCCGAGGATGATATTAGAAAGGCCAATTTAGAGCTCTTGCCTAAAATTTGTACAAAAGACGTTACAAAAGCGATTGGATATAAATAGCGTTTTGCAGCATTATTACAATATTACAAACAAAAAGGAGGATGAACCATGGCTAAGGAGAGTTTACAGCATACCCTCGACAGGGTAAGGGCCCCCAGGGTTCAGATAACTTATG
>CAZFXX010000058.1:0-12335 GCA_964522985.1 uncultured Desulfobacteraceae bacterium | reverse complement strand
TATTTTTTTATCATCATCGTCTCAGCAGATTAAGATTGAAAAGATAATCCGGCAACGCCTTTAAGCCGGGGTCAGTGAGGCTGAGAGTGGTGATATCCCGGCTCATCAGTTCATCGTAAATCACCAAACTGGAGATAAACGGCTTTAAGTGCCCATCAATGACAACGGTGTTCTCATACTCCATGAAAGCCGTTTTGAATTTTTTGCCGGAAACCGTGTAATAATCGGCTTTAACCCCCACCAATCGCTCTTTGGAAATGCAGTAAACAATTCGGTTATAGGTACTTTTTTTATTTTTGGACTTAAGATCGAATTTATAGCAGGGTTCATCATTGATCGCCTCATCCGGCAGCGGGGATGCGGTATAATCAGCCGCATAATTGGTGGCAGCGATATCACCGTATACGGCATTGCCCAGAAGTTTCTGCCGACGTGAAATGGGAACCGGTTTGCTGAGGCCTGGCTTGTAAAACCACATGGAGCCCTTCAGCATCAGCAACTTGTTGCCTTTGTATTTCGGTGGCGCCAGATTCTCCGTAGCAATATCAAATCCCCTGGCCTTGACACTTATGGTCATGGCACTGGTTTTTTTCTTTTTGGCGGAGGAGATCTCAACCGTCCAGGTGATCCCCGCCAGATTTCCCCGGGACTGATCGGCTATCTGCAGGATTTCCTGCGGCGTCAGGGCCGCCGCACTGCCCGGCCACAGGAAGCTCAATCCTATTAAAAAAAGACATAAACGGTTTATCATAATACTCCTTTTATGCTATGCCCTATACATGGCCCAGGGCATCCACAATATTCATTCGGGCCGCTTTGCGGGCCGGAAGGACCGCTGCAATCAGTGACAGCATGACAAGAAAAAACCCGGTGAGCAATAAATATTCGGGTACCAGATAGACCTCGATGGGCACCCGTTTGGTAATATGGGGCGGCACCCAGGTCGGTTCGGCCATCTTGACGGCAAGCCAGCCTGCCAGAGTCAGCCCCAGACCGAGGAAAGACCCGAGAAAACCCAGCAGGGTGCTTTCCATGGCAAACAACCAGATAATGCCGCATCGTTTGATTCCCAGGGATCGAAGCGTCCCGATCTCTTTTATCCGCTCCATGACGGTCATACTCATGGTATTGATAATGCTCATGACAACGATCACCAGTACGATAACAAACAGAAAAAGAAAAATGATCCGAAACATGTTTTTGACCTTGGTGTAAAAAGGGGCAATCTCTTCCCATGTCTTTACTTCAAGATCAATACCAGCATCGGTAAAGGCCCGATTGAGTCTCTTTTTCATGGCTGGGGCCATCCGGGTATTTTTCAAAAGAACAACCAGACGATCATTACCGTCCGTGTCGTACAGGGCTTGAGCGAACGTTAAAGGTACAAACATGAGTTTGTCGTTTAAAGAAGCAGCCGGTGACTCAAACAGCTGCATTACCCTGGCATCCAGGGCATTGATCTGGCCGTCGGTTGTGGGCGCCATGGCGATCACATCGGAACCGATCCCCGCCTTCAGTTTTTTCGCCAGCCCGGAACTCAGCCCTATTCCATAGGAAAGGGAATCCAGAAGCGGTTTGCCGGTATAAAGACGAATTTCCCCGATCATACCGTGTCCCTGGCTGCGAATTTTCTGCATATCGGAGGGCACGCGCCCGGCAGCGATGAAAACGGTGGAAACATCCCCGTTGCTGAGCAAACCCGAGATCTTGAGCTGGCCTGTCATCAAAATTACTTCAGGGTACTTTGTCACAATTTTGCGGGCGGACGCTTTTGCATCACCGGAAATCAGATAGCGGTCCGGATCGATCTCTTTGTCAAAAATACGGGCTCCTTTTTTAAAAATTGCCAGGTGACCTTCCCCCTGGGCATAAATCAGGGCGTCCCGCAGTCCACGGAAAATGTAGGATTCAAAGCCACCAAATATATTGACGGCTGCAAAGCCCACACCAATAGCCAGAATGGTAAAAAACGACCGTCTGCCGTTTTTGAAAATATTGCGCAGCGCAATCTTAAACCAGGTCACACCCCGTCTCCTTTTTTTTGCCGGATGGTTCAGAATAAATTCGATCTTGCACAATTCTCCCATCCTGCAAAAGAATCTGCCTGTGGACATGATCAAGCAGTCGCTGGTCGTGGGTTGAAAACAGGAACGTGGTTTTGTCGGTGCGATTGATGTCCAGCATCAGGTCTATTATCTGGCGGGCTGTTTTAGAATCCAGGTTGGCCGTAGGTTCATCGGCAATCACCAGGTCGGGGTTGGTGATCAGGGCACGGGCAATGGCCACCCGCTGCTGCTGTCCTCCTGAAAGCTTGTGGGGCCGGTTGCCGGTCAACTTGCCCAGCCCCAGACTTTCCAGCCGTTTTTTAGCCCTCTGGTGTGCCATGGCAGTCTTTTCCCCCTGTATTTCCAGCGGCAGCATGACGTTTTCAAGGGCCGACAGTACCGGAACCAGGTTAAAACTCTGGAAAATAAAACCAATGGATCGGTTTCTAAAACGACTGCGCATATCATCATCCATGGCGGCGGAATCGCGACCATTTAACAGAATCGTCCCCCGGGTCGGTATATCTAAAAGGCCGATAAGATTGCACAGGGTAGACTTGCCGGATCCGGATGGCCCCCAAACAGCCACAAACTCACCGGGTCGGATAAAAAAGTTAAGCCCGTTCAGGGCAGGGACCCGGGTTTCCCCCAGGCGGTACTCCTTGTAGATATCTTTAAGCTCGATCAGTGCCATGGATTTCTGCTTTATCTTGTCAACTTAAGCACTTGCCCTTGAATTCTCGATTGATGTCAGGATGCGGGCAAGATCGATCCTGGCTGGTTCCGCGGATGCTACTGCAACCGCCCCTTGCTCGGAGTGGTAGATTTCCAGTTGCGGAACAGGGCCGGAATCGTCAATTTTTTTAATAATCGGTCTTCCTGCCGGGCCATCTTCAATGATCACGCCTGCCGGATGAAGCATCTTGCCGGACGATCCGGCCAGCCAGGACCGCAGGGCGTCCTTGGCAGCGATCCGACTTAAAAGGTACTGCCACCGCTGCATCGAAGTACGGATTTCATTCATAATTCGAATTTCATCAAGATGCAGAAAAAATCGGGACAGGGCATCCATGTCCATATCTTTAAGCTCCGCCCTTGAGATATACTGCATCTTTGCATCGGCAGTCAGCGCTTTTTGTGACAGGGTCTGGCTGGCCAGGTAGCGCTCCGGTTGCCGCCTGAAATCATAGAGACCCCGGGACCAGCGAAAAACCCAGTCTTTCCAGCCCCTGATGCGCATCCAGACACCGCCTTTGCCGTCCTGGATCTCAATATCGGCGAGGAGAAGTTTGGCACTGTATTCTTTAATTTTCACAAGCACCGGAACAATGGCTCCCTTTGCCGGCGTGGGACCGTAGATTTCAAGTTTTTTAATCCCTACAGGGAAGACATACTGCCCTTTATCAATGGCCCACAGGCCCACCAGTTGCCCGACGCCGTCCAGCAGAACCGGGTCGCATAAAAAAGCCGGTGCGGCAATATCGGAAAACATCTCTTTTTTCGACAGCACACAAAGACTGCCGATGACGGTGTTCCCGGCCAGGGCCGTCTCTCCTTTTATGCACTGAAACGCAGGACCGTGAAACAGGTGACGTTTTTCGTAAACCTCATTTTCCCGAAAAGGATGGCGAAAGGGATCGTCAATGGGGGGAAAATCAAGCGTCAGTTGTTCCACATACCGCGGCCCCAGGAGCACTGTTCCCTGAATAGCAGGTTTACGGCTGTCCGGCGTGAACACTGCCGCAATAACATGGTGAATTCCCGTATCCCGGTCCACATGATAGCGCCGTGCGGAGATCTGGACAGGCAGGGTCCGGCTGTCGACAAGGGCGATCCAGCTGGAAGCTCTGATATCCTCGAACCCGAGCAGACCGCAGCCGGGCACCAGACAGGCGGCAGCTTCCGCCATCATCTCCAGACTGACGGTCATCGGTACCACGGGCAGACAGGCGGAATCCGGTTTGATGCCCCTGGCGTTGATAAAAATATGGTCCCTTATAAAACGGTCCCGGGACAAATCAATGATCCGTTCCATGACGATTTCAGATTTTTCATCATACTTCAAAACCGGCCCGATAAACGGCATATTTGTACCGGTTTCTCCGCCAGTACCGTCTGTGGGGCCGTCATCACCGGAAAGCTGTCGTTCCATACCGGTAAAATCATGGTCACATTGCTCATAAAGATGAGCAACCCTGACATCCACGCCATTTACAAGAAGTTTCGCGCAGAGGTGGTTAATCTGGGTCAGGGCCGGCCGGTAATCCACATCAAGTGAAAGAGAAACCAGATCGTCCCGATCAATATTGGTTTTTGCCTGAGAATACATGGTGGCACCCCCCCCGACCTGGACCATCAGCCGGGTCCCGGCATCATAGAGTTTCCGGATGGTCTGCCACAAAAATACGGGATGATCGATATTGGCAATCATGGTTTGCCGGATGGTATCGGCATTTTCAGGATAAATCGCCCTTGTCATGCCGGAGTAGACCGGAATATTGCCGGTTTGAACCGGGAGTTGTTGCAGGTAAGGTTCCATCAGCGGTCGCAGGGCCGTTAATCGCGGCGTATGAATGGCCGGATAGGGAAGGAACTGGGTCCAGATGCCGTCTTTGCGCAGTTCCTTTACCAGCGCTTTGAGCTGGTCGCCGTGCCCGCCGAGAATCTGAAATTCCGGTGCCACGTGAATGGCAATCGCCACATCTGAAAACCGTTGCAGAAAGGGCTTCAGACGGTCAGCACCGACGCCGGCAAGTACCAGCCGTCCGTTATGGATATATTCCTCGGGATGCACTTCAACCTTCCAGTAGATTTCGATAAAATTATCAAAATCGATGATGCCGGCGGCACACAGTGCCGAAAGTTCCCCCAGGCTCTGCCCGAACAGAACATCCGGTATGATGTTGAGTTTCTGCAAAAGCTGCCAGCAGGCCCGGTTGGCCACTGAAACCCCGAAAGAGGAAAGATTTCGCAAATCCAGAAGATCGGCCTGTTTGGCATCTTCGATGCGGGGGGAAGCCAGCCGTTTTCGCATATCAGACCGCATTTTTTCAGACAAACCGGCCGGCGGGAAAAAAATCTGGCTGGTGGGCACCGGGTCATCCGGATCGCCATCACGCATGTCCACACCATCAAACACTTCCCGACATTCCGGGAAAAAAAGACACAGTTCCATCAGATGATCGGCATAGGGGCCCAGCAAACCGGGAAACCCCAGGCCGGGGAACAGGCCAGCAAGCGAACCGGGCCGGCGGCCGGCGGCATCGGTGAAATAGATGGCGGCAGTTTCCCCGAAATCAGGCGATGTCTCATTAAGCTGTTCGCGGCTGACCCCCAGATGGTGAATCAATTCCTCCTCAGCAGTGCAGACCATGGCAAGGCGTAGCGGCATTGCCGGATTAAATCGTGACGCCATAAAGGCAGCAATTTTTTCAAGGTGATTGCCGTCGGTCTGCATCACTTGTAAAAGCCGTTCGATCAGGCAGGCAAGATCTGCCCGGCTCTCGGCGCTGATGACCACAAGGTGGCTTTCACGGGAAATCGGGAAATCAACGGACCGGGCCGCGGCGTTTTCCGGGAAATGGAAAGGGGGCGCCTCTTCCAGGACAACCATCGTGGTATGGTTATCCGATGCTTCACTCAAAAAAACGGCCCGGCGGGGACACACCCGGGTATCCTGAATCCAGGGTCTGATTTCGCTGTTGGGATAAACCGGCAGATCCGTCATCAAATGGGCCGGCAGGGCTGGTTCCGGAGAGGGAAGGATCATTTTGCCGGCAAGACTCATGGTGGTGCGTACCAGGGCAGTCAGGACTTCCACCGAATCATCTCTCCGGCCGGATGCCGGGATGATGACCGCCGGCACCCGGGCTGTCAGGCGGATGTCGCAATCAACTCCGGTTTTTGGCGTATTTTTGCCTGTACCCGCCGCGGCCGGATCTTTCCGCGCAAGGTATACCAGATGGCCGATTCCCCTAACCGGCATGTCGGTCAGTTTGGAGGAAAGTTCTTTATTTTCAATCTGTTCCAGGCTACGAACAAAAGCCCAGGGCGCCCCGACAGATGATTCGGTTAGATGCGTGCCCAGTACCAGGGTTACACATTCAGGCACGGGTCGCAGGCTCAGGGCCGCTACCACGACAAATCGTGCCTTGCCATTTTTCAAGGCGCTAAGGGCCGGTTCAAGAATCATTGAACCGGCGAGATCACCCCTATTGAAAAAGATCGTTTGCGTAAAATTTAATTCGGAATCTATTTGAATTTTTTCCCTGATAGATTCATTGACGCCAATCACCAGCCACGTGTCAGGGAAAATTTTTTCCTCCGTAAGAATTCCGGCATCCAGAGCGGCCCGGCAGATCGTCTTTTCCAGAAGCGCTTCCGCCCGGCCATCATCAAAATCCGGTAAGCGCAAAGAATCGCCGGAGCCGGCAGCACATTTGTGCCAAAAACGGGAAAGGTCGGGTAATCCGGCCAATACCCCTGCCATTCCAAGTATTGCCGTCTTTTGGGTTGCGCTATCCGTCATATAGGTGCCTGACCAAGTCCCTTGCCGGAGATCAGCTTCATTGCGGACGTAATTACGATTTCAGGGCAAAGATGCCCATCTGTTCCCAGCTCGTTTAAAAACAGTTGTGCTCCGGCAGCCGGAGGAATGAGCCCGATGCCTTTCTTCTCATAGAATGTTTTCAACCCGCTGTTAACCATACCCGCATCCCACGGCCCCCAGCCGATACTCACCACCCGGGTTCGGGGCCATTTTTTGGCAAGTTTGTGGGCCAGCTTGTTCAAAACCTCATTGGCGGCAGCGTAATCACTCTGCCCGGCATTGCCGAAACGGGCGGCCACAGATGAAAAAAATACCATAAATTTAAGGCCGGAAGGTCGCAGCTTTTTTTCAAGTATCCTGGCCGGTATGATCTTGGTATCATAAACCGCACAAAATGAAGCATTTGATTTGTCCCGGATACGTTGATCAGCGATAATGCCGGCGCCGTGCACCACACCGTCGATCTGTTTATACCGCTGATAAATATTCTCTATAAAATCGCCAAGAACAGCTTCATCCCGCACGTCAAGGGCGTGATATTCAACCCGGGCGCCCGCCGCCTTCAATTCTTCCAGATTGGCCCGCAACCGACGATTTTTCAGTACATCGGCAATCCGTTGGTCAATTTCGGCCGGCATGGTTTTTTTCTTTTTTATTTTGGCTAGTTTTATGAAATGAGACTTCAGGTCGGCGGCGTTCGGCAAATTATCCATTTCAATCGAAATTTTTGCAGACAGGGGCGTACGCCCTGCCAGGATCAATACAGGTTTGTATTTACGGGCCAGGGCACAGGCAATCACCTGGGTAATGCCTGAAGCGCCGCCGAGAAGCAGAATAACCGATTTTGGGCCGATGGCAGGGCCTGCACAGGGACCAGGGTCTTCTCTGAGTCCGACTTTCCATCGGCCCTGCCGGTCCAGGCCCGTTTCCGCCGATGGTTCATCGGCCTGAATTTCCTCCCAGATTTTTGCTGCGACAAGGGCTGCTCCCATGGCAGGATCAACATCAATGCAACGACAGCGCAGCAGGGGGTATTCCATGGCCATGGATTTGGTCACCCCCAGAACACCGGCACTTTCCGGGAAAAAATCGTGTGAGGCGGTGAATCCATAACACCCGCCTAAAAAAGTAACGGCAAAAACCCGTCCACCGCCTTCCTGTGCGCTTTTGACGAGATCTTTCTCAAATGCTTTCAGCAGCGTAAAAAAGCCCAGGGTATTGCGCCGGGCCTGGCTATCCTGCTTTTCCGGTTCACCCGCTCCTTCCAGGTGAATGATAGCACCCACCCGTTCACCGGACCGGCACACCAGGTGGTTCAATTCACCATGAGAAAATTTTTGGGGTGAAACAGCCACTTCAAAACAATTACCGCCGGTCCTGCCTGTGGTTTTCCCCCAGACAACCTCCCGGACCCGGAAATTTTCCGCGGTCAAGGCGGCCATCAGCGCTCCTTTCACGCCGGATGCCTGACCGGACACCAGAACCAGGTCCCGGCACGGAAAATTTTTCAAACCGCCGGGCATCGCCCATGGCAGTGTTACCGGTTCAACAACATAGCGTTTTACGCAATCAAGGCCCTTGTCCGCCCCCGCCACGGCATCATGGATGGGCCGCGGCGGGGTCAGGCTTTTTTTGAGTCAGGGGTCTCCTCTTGAAGCAGGCGGATGCGGTTCCTATCATACCAGTTGATAATTTTCTGCAAAGATTTGAGACCTGCAAGCTCTTCTAATACCAGTTCCTCATCATTTGACTCCAGAAGCCGATGGTGGTCTTTTAAAAGGCTGAAAATCTCCACCCGTTTAATCGAATCAATTCCTAAATCGGCTTCCAGGTGGGCGTCCAGTTCCAGCATATTCTCAGGATATCCGGTCTGTTCACTGACGATCCGGAGCAGATCCGCCTTGAATTGATGCGTGGATACCGGTGCTTCCGAGGCAGGAGCCGGCATGGCTGCCGGTGTCGAGGCAAAAACCGATGGGGGCAGGGTGCCTGAAATCGGTTGAGGGGCAGGGGCCACCGGGACCTTCTTTTCAAAACCGGGATCGGCTTTAACCGGTGTCAGTTTGGGCAGTACCGGTGCCGGTGGAATACCGGACAGGTGGGTATGGGGCCAGGCGGTTTCAGATGACCTGTTTTTTTGCTTCCGGGTCTGCATGAGCTTTTCCGGCGCAGACCCGTTGCCGTTGAGGGCGGCATTCATGAGCTGCTGCTGCATATCCAGGAACCGCTCCATCAGGCGCTGCTGGTCCCGCTGCAGTTCGATAAAATGGTCCAGATTGGCCTGAATTCGGGAAATCAGAGGATCGGATATGTCAGTGTTTGGTTCGTGATGACTGTTTTTTAAATCCATGAGACCTTGTTTTTTTTTCATAGTTTGAAGATTCGGCTTTAAAATAGATGCCGGCGGCATGGTTTTGGGTATTGACCGATTACCGCTCAAAATAGACTGATCGCCGGAACGGTTTTCCGATGCCGGCGGGGTTGAATGCCACGGCTTTATCCTGCCATTGCCAATCCGCCAGGTCATGGGAGGCGGATCCGCCTGTCGGGCCGCCTTTTTAAAAACCGCTTCCAGATCCGGTTTTGATGTGTCGAACCAGGGCCCTATATCCACCGGAAGCCCCGTTGCCCAGCATGCTGCCAGAAGATGGGCCATCTGACAGGTACCGGACCGTCCCGGGTAATCCAGGGATAAGGTCATGTGGGGTTTCTCGCCCAAAATACGATCCACCAGCCCGCAAAGCACCCGGCCCGGCCCGGCCTCGATAAAAATAGAAGCCCCGGCATCGTGCAAATGATTGACTTCGGACACAAAATCAAGGGGGGTGCAGATATGACGGGCCAGCCGGTTACGAATAGCCCCGGGGGTCTTTGGGTAGGGCCCGGCAGTGGTATTGCTGTAAACCGGCAGTCTGGCCCGGGAAAAGGGAACCTTTTTCAATTCTTTGGCCAGTTCATCGGCCGCCGGCTGCATGAGGGCGGTATGAAATGCCGCAGTGACCGGTATTTTGACGGCTTTTATGCCCTTTTGACGGGCCAGGCCCAGACAGATCTCCATATCCGACAGGGACCCCCCGATAACGGTTTGACGCGGCGCATTGAAATTAGCCGCCTCAGCGCTTGTACCGGCCGCTTCCAGCAGGGCGGCGACAGTTGCGGCATCTGCCTGGAGTGCGGCCATGCAGCCATCGTTTCCGGATGCTGCCGCCCGGGATATTTTACCCCGCAAAGCAGCCAGACGGATGGCATCAGGCCGTTTGATCACACCGGCGGCGGCAAGAGCAATATATTCGCCAAAACTGTGGCCTGCGGTAAAATCCGGAACAATACCAAAGCTTCTTAAAAGGTCCAGGGCCATGAAATTTACCGCGGCCAGCGCCGGCTGGGCCGTCTGCGTATCATTTAGCCGGTCCTGCCGGGTCCGGCGCTCTTTTTTATCAAAGGTCGGCAGGGGATATATGCTCTCGGACAGAGGGCGGTCGAACCACCCCGACAGCAGTGCATCGGCTTCTTCAAAACCGGTGAGGTGTTCGGGAAAGGCGAGCAGCAGGTCACGCAGCATATTGATTTTCTGAGACCCCTGTCCCGGGAAAAGCAGGCATACCCTGCCGGATGGATGGGTTTCGGGACAAAAATAAACCCCTTTCCCGGTTTCCGGAGATCGGCCTTGTTCAAGATCTTCCCTGGCACGGATCAAAGATGCTTTCAATTGCCCGGCAGAACCCGCCACCACGGCCAGCCCAACATCGGGGCGGTCCGCACCGGCGGTTTCCCGGTAAAGGGCATGCGCCAGCGCCGTAAAATCAAGATGTTCCAAAAATTTCAGCCGCTTTACAAACCGGCGCAGCCCATGGGCCAGGGCCGGCCGGTCCGCGGCCTGAAACGTAAATATCTGCACATCCCGAACAGGTCTGGGACCGCGGTTGTTTTTTGCACCGGCATACTCTTCCAATACGGCGTGAAAGTTGGTGCCGCCGAACCCGAAGGAACTGACGCCGCAACGCCGGGGTTTTTGAGAACTCGATGCAAACCAGGGGCGGGGCTCGGTGTTCAGGTAAAATGAAGATTTACCAAAATCGATGCGGGAATTAGGCTTTTCCACCCCCATGGTGGGGGGGACGATTTTATTTTCAAGGGCCAGTATCCCTTTGATAACACCGGATAGCCCGGCGACCGCCTTGGTATGCCCGATGTTTGATTTGACCGATCCAACGGCACATTTATGGCCGTTTTGACCGAAAACCAGGTTCAGGGCTTCCACTTCAGATCGGTCTCCTGCCACGGTGCCTGTGCCGTGGGCCTCGATCAATGCCACGGAACCGGGATCATCGATCCCGGCGTCTTTCAGCGCGCGCTTCAAGGCAAGCACCTGGCCCTGGGGGTGGGGCGCGGTGAGGCTGCGGTTCCGGCCGTCGCTGGAACTGCCGATGCCCCTGATCACCGCATGAATCCGATCACCATTTTTTTCGGCATCCTTCAGACGTTTTAAAACAAGGGCTGCCGCCCCTTCGGAAATAACAATGCCGTCGGCACCATCGTCAAACGGGATAGATTTTCCCCGCGGTGAAAGCACCAGTGTTTTGGAAAAGGCCGTAAATCCCATAACGTTGTCGGTCATATCCACGGCCCCCACAAGGGCCGTATCCGCCTGGCCGGATCGCAGTTTGGCAATGCCCACATCCAGGGCCGCCAGGGAGCTGGCACATGCCGCGTCAACGGTAAAATTGGTACCCTGCAGATCAAGCCGGTTGGATACCCGACCGGAAATCACGTTGCTCAGCATGCCGGGGAAGGAATCCTCGCTCCATTCAGGCAATATATCACAAAAGGCATCCGCAATATGCGTTCGGGTACTTTCCCGGACGCCCTCAAGCTGCGGGAGATAATGCAGCAGCATCGTTCGGAAAATATAATCGATACACTGATCATGCATGCCTCCCGACCCGAAAATAACCGCCGTATGTTTTTTGGGCATGCTGTTGTGATCCATACCCGCATCCGCAAAGGCCATGGTGGCAATTTTAAGGGCCAGCAGCTGCATGGCCTCAATAGACTTCAGACTGACCGGGGCAATGCCGTACTCGGTGGGATCAAAGGAAATGTCATCCAGGAAACCACCCCATTTGGAATAAATTTTGTCCCGGCGGCGCAATTCCGGATCAAACATTTTACCGACATCCCACCGGGATTTGCTGACTTCCCGGATGGTATTGACCTTTTGGAGAATATTCCGCCAGAAGGTGTCCAGATCCTGTGCACCCGGAAACATGCCGGCCATTCCGACAATGGCGATTTCCTGATTGGCCGATATCGGCTTTTTATGCCGCATGGAGGGTATGTCCTTTATATAAAAACAGTGAGATATGTGATTTAAGCAGTAAAAAATAAATCGGTAATTCTAATTCGCTCATTATACACGACTCCCCACTTAGCATTTTATGCCTTGTTATGCCCGGTAAGGCAAATCCATTAGTATCAAGTTCGATATACCTGTTTAAACTAAACATAAATTTTATTTTATATCATAGTAAATTGAAAAAGTCGATATATTTTAAAGTGCCGGCTCAAAAAATCAGCCGCAAGGCCCCAAGATAGTGAAAAAATAACAGCCTGATGGGAAATCATGCCTTACCTGATTCAATATTTTATTTGACTCAGAAAGGCGTAGAGTTTATACTATAAAATATAAACTTAATTTGTGCGGGGGAGGTATGAAAGCTACAGCAAAAGATCTGAGATTC